>NZ_JBHUWH010000285.1:0-10345 GCF_042670125.1 Kitasatospora sp. NPDC057198
TCGCACTACAACGTGGGCGAGGCCGACTTCGACACGACCCTTGAGTACGTGGGCGAGGTCGGGCAGCAGTACGTGGGCTCGGGCGGCTTCCCCTCCCCGGGGATCGGGACCTACGAGAACACGCGATGCCGTTCACGGTGAGCAGCAGCGCGCGGGCGCGCAGCGGGTCCTCCGGGCGGCCGGCCGCGACCTCCTCGCGCTGCCGGCGCAGCAGCGCGACCTGGAGGTAGGAGATCGGGTCGAGGTAGGCGTCGCGCACGGTGAAGGTCTGCTTGAGGACCTCGTTGTGCTCCAGCAGCTCCGACTCGCCGGTCAGCCGCAGCACCTCGCGCAGGGTGAGGTCGTGCTCGGCGACGATCTGGTCGAAGACGTGGTGCAGCTCGGCCGGGACGAGCTGCTCGACGTAGTGGCGGGCGATCCGCAGGTCGGTCTTGGCCAGCGTCATCGCGACGTTGGACAGGAAGTTGCGGAAGAAGTGCCAGTTGCCGTGCATCTCGTCGAGCACGTCCGACAGCCCGGCCGCGCGGGCCGCCGCCAGGCCGGAGCCCACGCCGTACCAGCCGGGCACGATCTGCCGGGACTGCGTCCAGCCGAACACCCACGGGATGGCCCGCAGGCCGTCCAGGCCGGCGCCGCTGTCCGGGCGGCGGGACGGGCGGGAGCCCAGGTGCAGCGAGGCCAGCTGGTCGACCGGCGTCGCGGCGAAGAAGTACTTCGGCAGGTCCTCCTGCTCGACCAGGGCCCGGTACGCGGTGTGCGCGGCCTCGGAGACCCGGTCCATCGCGGCGTCCCAGCGGGCCAGCTCCTCCGGGGCCTGGCGGGGCGCGGTGTGCAGCGCGGAGGCGGCCAGCGTGGCGGAGAGGGTCAGCTCCAGGTTCTCCCGGGCCAGCGAGGGCAGCAGGTACTTGTCGCTGATCACCTCGCCCTGCTCGGTGACCTTGATCTCGCCCTCCAGGGTGCCCCACGGCTGGGCGAGGATCGCCTCGTGCGAGGGGCCGCCGCCGCGGCCCACGGTGCCGCCGCGGCCGTGGAAGAGCCGCAGCCGGATGCCGTAGCGGTGCGCGACGTCGCGCAGCCGGCGCTGGGCGCGGTGGATCTCCCACTGCGAGGTGGTGATGCCGCCGAACTTCGAGGAGTCCGAGTAGCCGAGCATGACCTCCTGGATGTCGCCGCGCAGCGACACCAGCAGCCGGTACGACGGGTCGGAGAGCATCTCGTCCAGGATCCGGTCGGCCTCCTGGAGCTCGTCGGTGGTCTCCAGCAGCGGCACGATGCCGATCTTGGCGATGCCCGCGTGCAGGTCGATCAGGCCGGCCTCGCGGGCCAGCACCGCGGCCGCGAACACGTCGTCCGCGCCCTGGCACATCGAGATGATGTACGACTCGACGATCTCGTCGCCGAAGCGCTCGAAGCCCTCGCGGATGGTGGTGAACACGCCCAGCGTCTTGGCGCCCGCGGCGTCCAGCGGCGCCGGGGTCGGGGCCAGCGGGCGGCGCGAGCGCATCTCCTTGGACAGCAGGCGCTGGCGGTACTCGCGCGGCATGTCGGTGTAGCGCCACGCCTCCTCGCCGAGCCGGTCGAACAGCTGGCCCAGCGCGTGGTGGTGCGCCTCGGCGTGCTCGCGCACGTCCATGGTGGCCAGCTGCAGGCCGAACGCCTCGATGGTGCGGATCGCCCGCGCCAGGCGGCCGTCGGCGATCAGGCCGCCGCGGTGCGCCCGCAGCGAGTCCTGGATCAGGCGCAGGTCGGCGATCAGGTCGCGGGTGCCGACGTAGTCGCGGCCCGGGGTGGGCGGCGTGCCCGCGGCCAGCCGGTCGCGGGTGTTCTCCAGCTTGATCCGGATGCAGGTGGCCTTCAGCCGGTACGGCTCCTCGGCGTTCATCCGCTTGTAGCGCGGGCTCAGCTCCGGCAGGTGCTCCAGGTCGGCGTCCAGCGAGGCCAGCAGCTCCTCCGAGGCCCCGGCCAGGCGCACCGAGGTGGAGAGCGAGGCGCGCAGGTCGTCGACCGCCTCCAGGGCGTCCTTGATGCCGTACTCGTGCTGCAGGTTGAGGACGTCCCAGGTGACCCGCGGGGTGACGTTCGGGTTGCCGTCGCGGTCGCCGCCGATCCAGGTGCCGAAGGTCAGCGGGCGCACGCCCTCGGGCAGCGCCAGGCCGACCCGGGCCAGCTCCTCGTGCAGCTCCTCCAGCACCTCCGGGACGGCGTCGCGGTACAGCTCGTCCAGGTAGTAGACGGCGTTGCGGGCCTCGTCGGTGGGCTCCGGCCGGGCGATCCGCAGCTCGTCGGTCTGCCACAGCAGGTCGATCACCTCGGCCAGCCGGCGGTCGGCCTGGCGGCGGGCCGAGGTCTGCCGGGCGCTGTCGACCCGGCCGGTGGCGGCCTGCTCGCGGTGGATGCGCTCCAGCAGCTCGCCGACCCGGCGCAGCTTGTTCAGCACCGAGCGGCGGGCCGCCTCGGTCGGGTGCGCGGTGAAGACCGGGCGCACCGCGAGGTTGGCCAGGGTGTCGGCCAGGTGCTTCGGGTCCGCCTCCTTCAGCTGGTCCATGGTCTGCGAGAGCAGCGAGCCCTCGCGGGCCCGGCGGGAGGCGAACTCCCGGCCGCGGTGCACCTGCTCGGTGACGTTCGCCAGGTGGAAGTAGGTGGAGAAGGCGCGCACCAGCTTCGCGGCGGTGTCCAGGTCGATCTCCGCCAGCAGCTGCGCCGTCGCCTCGCCGTCGGTGCGGCTCAGCAGGCGCACCTGCTCGACCAGGCCCAGCAGTTCGGGGCCCTCCTGGCGGACCAGGGTCTCCCCGAGCAGATCGCCGAGGCGGCGGATGTCCGCACGCAGCGCGGCATTGTCGTCCGCGTCGGCGATCACGGAGGGGCTGTCCGCCGGAGTGGGGACCGGAGCGGTCACGGCTGTCTCCCTGTGGTGGTGGGGTTCGGCAACGGCTCTGACATCACCGCGGTGCGGGTGACGGGTGCGGACCGCGCTGTCCGACGGGCAACAGCATAGGTGGCACGGGGTGCCAGGACAGAGAGGTGGCCGGATGGCGGACAGGTCGCGGAAGGCTGGGAGCCGGCTGGACGTGCGCTGGCGCAGCTGCCGGGAGGGGTGACTGCGTATCGTGTCGGTCATGAGTGAGAAGCCGGCGGGGGACGGCCTGTGGTGGTGGGCGCGAAGGCGCAGCGCGGTGCTGGACGTGGGACTGGCGGCGGTCTCCGGGCTGGAGTGCGCCGTCGGCGCGTACGGGCTGGTCCGGGACCGGCTGCACTGGGGGCTGCCCGCCGCGGTGGTGTGCGTCGTCCTGGGGGCGCTCGCCGGGGCGTCGCTGGTGGTGCGGCGCCGGTGGCCGGTGGTGCCGGTGGTGGTGGCGCTGGTGTTCGTGCCCGGCTTCTTCGGCGTGGTGCTGCTGGTGGTGTCGCTGTACACGCTCGCGGCGACCTGGGAGTGGCCCTCGCGGCGGGCCCGGGTGGTGGTGCTGTCGGCGGTCGCGATGGTCGAGACCTTCGGCATGGTGCTGCTCGCGATGACGGAACCGCCCAAGACGCCGCCGGCCGAACCGCTGCCGCCGACCTGGGTGTTCGTGGTGATCGCGGCGTTCGTCGCGGTCGGCATGGCCGTCGCCCCGATGGTGACCGGCCTGTACGTGGGGGCGCGGCGGCGGCTGGTGGAGTCGCTCAAGGACCGGGCGCAGGGCCTGGAGACCGAGCTGACGCTGCTGGCCGAGCAGGCCCGGGAGCGCGCCTGGCGGGCCCGGCTCGAGGAGCGCACCAGGATCGCCCGGGAGATGCACGACGTGGTCGCCCACCGGGTCAGCCTGATGGTGGTGCACGCCGCCGCGGTGGAGCGGATCGTCCCCAAGGACCCGGCGAAGGCCCAGCAGTCCGCGAAGCTGATCGGCGAGACCGGCCGGCAGGCGCTGGACGAGCTGCGCGAGATCCTCGGGGTGCTGCGGATGACCGAGGCGCAGGAGCAGGTGGAGGCCCCGGTGGGCGGCCTGCCGGAGCTGCCGGAGCTGGTCGAGCAGTCCCGGGTGGCCGGGATGGCGGTGTCGCTGACCGTCAGCGGCGAGCGCCGGGCGTACGTCGCCGAGGCCGAGCAGACCGCGTACCGGGTGGTGCAGGAGGGCCTGACCAACGCGCACAAGTACGCGGGCGGGGCGCGGGTGTCGGTGCTGCTGGCGTACGTGCCGAACGGGGTGCGGGTGTCGGTGGTGAACGAGTGTCCGGGCGCGGCCGCGGCGCCGGTGGCGCTGCCCAGCGGCGGCAACGGGCTGGTCGGGATGCGCGAGCGGGTGGTGGCGCTCGGCGGCGCCTTCCACGCCGGGCGGGAGGAGGGCGGCGGCTTCCGGGTCGAGGCGGTGCTGCCGTCCCGGCTGCGGCGCTCGGTGGCGCCGCCCGCCTGAGCGCGGCCGCCGCCGGGCCGGGCGGCTGTGCGGCTGAGCGGCTGTGCGGCCGCTGCCCGGCCGAGCGGTTACTGCCCGGCGTCCGCGGTGCGCAGCCGGTGCGGGGCCAGGCCGAGCACCAGGGTGCCGATCGCCCGGTCGACGCTCGGGCCCAGGTACCACTCGCCGGTGTGGTCGAGGCTGTAGACCCGGCCCAGCTCGTCGATCGCCAGCAGGGCCTGCCCGTACAGCTCCTCGCCGAGCGGGGCGAGCCGGGTGTCCAGGGCCCGGCCGAGGTCGGCCAGCGCGCGCGGGGCGTGCAGGCCGCAGCGCGGGTCGAGCAGGAACGGGGTGCGGGCCAGCGTCTCGCCCGCGCCCGGGACGTCGAAGGCCAGGCCGCCGAACTCGGCCCACGCCTCGATCGCGGCCGGGAACACCGCGTGCTGCGGGTCCAGCGGACCGCCGTACGCGACCAGGGCGTCGGCCCACTGCTCGGCCTGCCGGATCTCCCACCGGCCCGGCTGCCAGCCGGCCTGCTTGAGGGCGGCGGCCACGTCGGCGGGGAAGCGGGGCTGGGTGCGGACGGTGCTGGCGTTCAGGGCGTGCTCCGGTGGTTCGGGGGCAGGACGGGCTGGCTAGCGGGCGGGCGGCCCCACCTCGACGCTGGCCACGTTCAGGTGCTCCAGCAGCGGGGCGCAGGAGCGGCACGGCGGCGCGTGCGTGCCGTGCGCCGGGTCGCCCTCCTCGCGGATCCGCAGCGTGGTCATCCGGGCCCCCTTGAGCGCCTTGCGCGCCTCCTGCACCGTCATCGGCTTGCGCGCGGCCCGCTTCGAGCGGGACGCGTCCACCTGCCCGAGGTACTGGGACAGCAGCGCCGCCTCCGGGCAGCGGCCCAGGAAGCGCTCGCGCTTCTCCACCGGCAGCGCCGCCAGGAACCCGGCGACCAGCGGGTGCAGGGCCGGCGGCAGTTCGGACTTCTCCCCGGCCAGCGTGTGCACCTCGCCGCCGCGCAGCGACAGCGCGGCCGCGACCGCGGGCAGCAGGCTGTCGCGCTGGTGCCGCAGCACGGGCGGCGGGCCCGACTGGTCCATGACTGCTCCTCGGCGTTGGTACGGCGCACCGGCAGTTCTCCGCTGCCGGGGGTCTGCTGACGGACGGTGGATCACGCAGGGTAGCGGAGCCCACTGACAGTGAATCCTCACCCGAGAGCATCCAGCCTGCCAAACCGATCCGGGCGGCGCCGCGCCGGGGTGCGGACACGGGGCGCACGGAGGTGTACGGAGGGCCGAACTCCCGCCCCGCGCGCCCCTGGTGGGCTTCACCGGTTTTGCCGATTGTGCCCCGATGGGCCCGGCCGGGCCGGTACCGTTCGAGCGACGCGGCGGCAAGGGGGGTCTTGCGATGGGGTCGAACGTCGTGGCGCACGAGGCGCCAGGGGAACACGTGCCCACACCGGGCAGCACCGAACGGCAACCCGACCGGCGGATCGGCCTGGCCGTGGTCGGCGCCGGCTACTGGGGCCCGAACCTGGTCCGCAACGCCCAGCAGACCGCCGCCCTGCGGCTGCACTGGCTGTGCGACCTCGACGAACAGCGCTCCCGCAAGGTCCTCGGCGAGTACTCCACGGTCGCCGCCACCACCTCCTACGCGCAGGTGCTCGCCGACGAGCGCGTCCAGGCGGTGGCCATCGCCACCCCCGCCGGCGCGCACCACGCTCTGGCCCGGGCCGCCCTGGAGGCGGGCAAGCACGTCCTGGTGGAGAAGCCGATCACCACCACCGTCGAGGAGGCCGCCGACCTGGTCGCCCTCGCCGAGGAGCGCGGCCTGGTCCTGATGTGCGACCACACCTTCTGCTACACCCCGGTGGTGCGCCGGATCCGCGAACTCGTGCACGGCGGCGAGATCGGCGACGTCCAGTTCTTCGACTCGGTGCGGATCAACCTCGGACTCGTCCAGCCCGACGTCGACGTGCTGTGGGACCTCGCCCCGCACGACCTGTCCATCCTCGACTTCGTGCTGCCGCCGGGCGTCGAACCCGTCGGCGTCAGCGCCCAGGCCGCCGACCCGATCGGCGCCGGCCGGGCCTGCGTCGCCTACCTGACGCTGCGCCTGTCCAACGGCGCGCTCGCCCACTGCCACGTCAACTGGCTCTCCCCGACCAAGGTCCGCACCACCCTGATCGGCGGCTCCCGCCGCACCCTGGTCTGGGACGACCTCAACCCGCAGGCCCGGCTCGCCGTCCACGACCGCGGCGTCGACCTCACCCCGCCCGACGAGCTCACCGACGCCATCCGGCACCGCGCCCTGATCTCCTACCGGGTCGGCGACGTGGTCGCCCCCGCCCTGGTCGAACAGGAGGCGCTGCGCAACGTGATGGGCGAGTTCGCCGCCGCCATCACCGAGGGCCGCGCCCCGCTCACCGACGGCCGCGCCGGGCTGCGCGTGCTGCGCCTGCTGCACGCCGCCTCCCGCAGCCTCGAACTCGGCGGCGCGACCGTCCCGCTGGACGGCCCCGACGACGCCGCCCTGATCACCCGCCCGCTTCCCGCCCAGCAGAAGGCCACCGCCCGATGAACGCCGCCGTCCCCCTCGAAGGCTCCCGCTGCCTGGTCACCGGCGGCGCCGGAACCATCGGCTCCACCGTCGTCGACCAGCTGATCGTGGCCGGCGCCCGCGAGGTCGTCGTCCTCGACAACTTCGTCCGCGGCCGCGCCGCCAACCTGGCCCGCGCCCAGGAGCTCGCCGCCCCCGGACAGCTGCGGGTCGTCGACGGCGACATCCGCGACCGCGCCCTGCTGCGCGAACTGCTCGGCACCGGCACCGACGTGCTGTTCCACCTCGCCGCGATCCGGATCACCCAGTGCGCCGCCGAACCCCGGCTCGCCCTGGAGATCATGGTCGACGGCGCCTTCGACGTGGTCGAGGCCGCCGCCGAGACCGGCGTGCGCAAGGTGGTCGCCTCCTCCACCGCCTCGGTCTACGGCCTGGCGGACACCTTCCCCACCCCCGAGACCCAGCACCCGTACCACAACGACACCCTGTACGGCGCCGCCAAGGTCTTCAACGAGGGCCTGCTGCGCAGCTTCCACACCATGTACGGCCTCGACTACGTCGCCCTGCGGTACTTCAACGTGTACGGCCCCCGGATGGACGTGCACGGCCGCTACACCGAGGTGTTCATCCGCTGGATGGAGCGGATCGCCGCCGGACAGCCCCCGCTGATCTTCGGCGACGGCGCCCAGACCATGGACTTCGTCCACACCGAGGACATCGCCCGCGCGAACCTGCTGGCCGCCGCCGCCCCCGTCACCGACCGGGTCTACAACATCGCCTCCGGCACCGAGATCTCGCTGCGCGGCCTCGCCGACGCGCTGCTCGCCGCCATGGACTCCGGCCTCGACGTCGAGCACGGCCCCGCCCGGGACACCGCCGGCGGCGTGGTCCGGCGGCTCGCCGACATCTCCGCCGCCGAGCGGGACCTCGGCTGGAAGCCCGAACTCGGGCTCGTCGACGGGCTGCGCGAACTCGTCGCCTGGTGGCGCGAGCAGGCGTAGGGCCCGTTCCCGAACCCCCGCAGGCCCCCGCAGGCCCCGCAGGACCGTGTGACGCGAAGGAGCACCGCCATGTCCACCATCCCCGTCATGATCCCGTGGCTCGGCGAGGAGGAGGCCGAGGCCGCCGCCGGGGCGGTCCGCTCCGGCTGGGTCGCGCAGGGCCCCCGGGTCGCCGCGTTCGAGCGGGCGTTCGCCGAGCACCTCGGCGTGCCGCACGCCGTCGCCGTCTCCTCCTGCACCACCGCCCTGCACCTGGCGATGATCGGCGCCGGCGCCGGCCCCGGCGACGAGGTCGTCGTCCCCTCGCTGTCCTTCATCGCCACCGCCAACGCCGTCACCTACGTCGGCGCCACCCCGGTCTTCGCCGACGTCGACCCGGCCACCGGCAACCTCACGCCCGACACCGTCGCCCCGCTGCTCACCGACCGCACCCGGGCCGTCGTCGCCGTCGACCAGGGCGGCGTCCCGGTCGACCTGGACGCGATCCGGGCGCTGGCCGAACCGCGCGGCATCGCCGTGGTCGAGGACGCCGCCTGCGCGGCCGGCTCCCTGCTGCGCGGCCGCCCGGCCGGGGCCGGCGCCGAGATCGCCGCCTACTCGTTCCACCCGCGCAAACTCCTCACCACCGGCGAGGGCGGCATGGTCACCTGCCGGGACGCCGAACTCGCCGCCCGGCTGCGGCGGCTGCGCGAGCACGGGATGAGCGTCTCGGCCGCCGACCGGCACGCCGGCGCGGGCGGGGCCGGCGTCGTGGAGACCTACGACGAGATCGGCTTCAACCACCGGATGACCGACGTCCAGGCTGCGATCGGCCTCGTCCAGCTCGGCAAGCTGCCCGCGATGGTCGCCCGGCGGCGCGAACTCGCCGACCGCTACCGGGAACTGCTCGGGGAGGAACTGGCCGCCCGGCTGGTCCGCGACCCGGCGCACGGCAGCTCCAACTTCCAGTCGCTGTGGCTGCGGCTGCCCGAGGACGCCCCCGACCGCGGCGAGGTCCTGACCCGGCTGGCCGCCGGCGGCGTCTCCGCCCGGCGCGGCATCATGGCCGCCCACCTGGAGGCCCCGTACAAGGGCACCGCGCGGGTGCCGCTCCCGGTCACCGAGGAGATCACCGCGCGGACGCTGATCCTGCCGCTCTACCACTCGCTCACCCACGAACAGCAGGAGCACGTCGTCTCGACGCTCGGGGCGGCCCTGCGCCGCTGACGCGCCGCCGCGCTGCTGCCGGGGCGCCCGCACGTGCGGCTTCCTCTCCTTGCCGCGATCTTCCCGTCGTCCGTCTTCCGACTCGCGCAGTTCCTCGCGCCCCCGGTTTCGCCCACGAGAGGTTCTCACCGTGACCGACATCCCCCTGGTCGACCTGCACGCCTCGCACGCCGAGATCGCCGACGAGGTCCGCGCGGGCTTCGACGCGGTGCTGGCGAGCGGGGCCTACATCAAGGGCCCGGACGTGGCCGCGTTCGAGCGGGAGTACGCGGCGTTCTGCGGCGCCGGGCACGCGGTGGGGACGGCGAACGGCACCGACGCGCTCGAACTCGCGCTGCGGGCACTGGAGTTGAAGCCCGGCGGCGGAGTGGTGCTGCCCGCCAACACCTTCGTGGCGACCGCCGAGGCGGTCGTCCGGGCCGGGCTGCGGCCGGTGCTGGTGGACGCCGACGAGGAGCACCTGCTGATCGACGTCGAGCAGGCCGCCGCCCGGGTCACCGAGGCCGTCGCGCTGCTGCCCGTCCACCTCAACGGCCAACTCGCCCCGATGGAGCACCTGCTGGAGATCGCCGACGGGCTGCCGGTGGTCGAGGACGGCGCCCAGTCGCAGGGCGCCACCCGGCACGGGCGGCCGTCCGGCAGCTGGGGGCGGATCTCCGCCACCAGCTTCTACCCGGGCAAGAACCTCGGCGCGTACGGCGACGCCGGCGCGGTGGTCACCGACGACGCCGGGCTCGCCGACGCGGTCCGGCTGATCGGCGACCACGGCTCGGCCCGCAAGTACGTCCACGAGAAGTTCGGCTTCAACTCCCGGATGGACACCCTGCAGGCCGTGGTGCTGCGCGCCAAGCTCCGCCGGCTGCCCGCCTGGAACGAGCTGCGCCGGGCCGCCGCCGAGCGCTACGACAAGCTGCTCGGCGGCCTGGACGGCATCGTCCTGCCGCGCACCCTGCCCGGCAACGAGCACGTCTGGCACCTGTACGCCGTCCGGGTCGAGCACGGCCGCGACGGCGTGCTGGCCGCCCTCCAGGAGGCCGGGATCGGCGCCGGCGTCCACTACCCCGTCCCCGTGCACCTGCAGCCCGCGTTCCGGCACCTCGGGTACGGCGAGGGCGCCTTCCCGGTCATCGAGCGGGCCGCCGGGCGACTGCTCACCCTGCCGCTGTTCCCGCAGCTCACCGAGGACCGGCAGACCCGGGTCGCCGAGGTGCTGGCCGC
>NZ_JBHUWH010000286.1:0-10343 GCF_042670125.1 Kitasatospora sp. NPDC057198
CTCCCGGGGCGGGCCTCTTCGCGCGTGCGCGGCTTCCTCAGCCGAGCAGTTCGGCGACCACCGGCGCCAGCGCGCGGAACGCCTGGCCGCGGTGGCTGATCGCGTTCTTCTCCTCGGCGCTCAGCTCGGCGCAGGTGCGGCTCTCGCCGAGCGGCTGCAGGACGGGGTCGTAGCCGAAGCCGTTCGTCCCGGCGGGCTCGGTGCGCAGGGTGCCGTGCAGCCGGCCCTCGACCACCCGCTCGGTGCCGTCCGGCAGCGCGAGCGCGGCGGCGCAGGCGAACGAGGCGGCCCGGTGCTCGGCGGCGATGTCGCCGAGCTGGGCCAGCAGCAGGTCCAGGTTGGCCTTGTCGTCGCCGTGCCGCCCGGCCCACCGGGCGGAGAAGATCCCGGGCGCCCCGCCCAGCACGTCCACGCACAGCCCGGAGTCGTCGGCGACGGCCGGCAGCCCGGTCGCCCTCGCCAGCGCGTGCGCCTTGAGCAGCGCGTTCTCGGCGAAGGTGACCCCGGTCTCCGGCACGTCCGGCACCTCGGGGAAGGCGTCCGCGCCGACCAGTTCGACGTCCAGTCCGGCCGCGCCGAGGATGTCGCGCAGCTCGGCGACCTTGTGCTGGTTGCGGGTGGCGAGAACGAGTCGCTTGGTCATGCCGCCCAGCCTAGGGCCTCGCCCGGCCTCAGCCGGTGCACACCTTGCTGACCCGGGCCGCGGCGCTGCCCAGCGGAGCGAGGTCGGGCACCTGGTGGCCGTCCACGGCCTTCTGCGCGTTGTCGATCTGGGCCTGCAGGTCGTCGATCGCCTTGCCCAGCTCGGCGTCGCCGGAGTTGCGCCCGAGCTTGTCCATGTCGCCCTTGAGGTTCTGCAGCGCCTGCCCGGCGGCGGCCGGGTCCTGGTCGGCGTTGTTGAACGCCTCGCCGAGCTGGGCCACGTGCGAGGTGATCTGCACCGCGGTGTTGGCGCAGCTGAGCGCCTTCTCCGCGGCGGAGCAGCTGATCACGCTCAGCGGCAGGATCAGCACCAGCGCCGCGACGGCGAGCGCGGTGGTGCGGTTGATGCTCAGCGGCTGCTGCATCGGCGAGTCCTCCAGGAGGGTGTGCGGGCTCACCCCGAACGTTAAGGCCAGGCCCGCGTGCCTGTACAGCACTCCTGGTCCCGCCCACCCTTCCTGACGGCCGTTCAGCCCACCGCGGTTCCCTACAGCTCCAGGGCCTTGCGCTGGACCTCGTCCAGCTCGGCGCAGCCCAGGCTGCCGAGGTCGAGCAGCTGGTTGAGCAGGTCGCGGTCGAAGGGGGCGCCCTCGGCGGTGCCCTGGACCTCCACGAAGCGGCCGTCGGAGGTGCAGACGATGTTCATGTCGGTCTCGGCCCGGACGTCCTCCTCGTACTGGAGGTCGAGCATCGGGACGCCGTCGATGATGCCGACGCTGACCGCGCTGACGCCGCCGGTGATCGGCTGGCCCTTGGCACGCAGCAGCTTGCGCCCGCGCGCCCAGGAGACCGCGTCGACCAGGGCGACGTACGCGCCGGTGATCGCCGCGGTGCGGGTGCCGCCGTCGGCCTGCAGGACGTCGCAGTCCAGCACGATGGTGTTCTCGGCGAGCGCGCGGTGGTCGACCACGGCGCGCAGCGAGCGGCCGATCAGCCGGCTGATCTCGTGGGTGCGGCCGCCGATCTTGCCGCGGACGGACTCGCGGTCGCCGCGGGTGTTGGTGGCCCGGGGCAGCATGGCGTACTCGGCGGTGACCCAGCCCTCGCCGCTGCCCTTGCGCCAGCGCGGGACGCCCTCGGTGACGCTGGCGGTGCACAGCACCTTGGTGTCGCCGTAGGAGACCAGGACGGAGCCTTCGGCGTGCTTGCTCCAGTTCCGTTCGATGGTGACGGGGCGGAGCTGGTCGGGGGTGCGGCCGTCGATGCGAGACATGTCCCCGAGCGTATCGGGTCGCCGCCCGGCCCCCGGCGGGGGCGCACGCGCGACGGCCCGCCCGGGGCCGGTGGTCTCCGGCGGGCGGGCCGTGCGGGGTGGAGCGGGCCTGCGGGGAGGCTCAGCTCACATCATGTCCTCGATCTCGGCGGCGATCGGGTCGGCGTCGGTGCCGATGACGACCTGGATGGCCGTGCCCATCTTCACCACACCGTGGGCGCCGGCCGCCTTGAGCGCCGCCTCGTCGACCTTGGAGGCGTCGTGGACCTCGGTGCGCAGCCGGGTGATGCAGCCCTCGACCTCGTCGATGTTCTCGATTCCGCCGAGACCGGCGACGATCTTCTCAGCCTTGCTGGCCATGGTCTTTCTCCCTCTGTCTCGGCGCTTCGGCGGTCGGTCGCCGGGTGCCGTACTGCGTGTGCGGTGGTGCCGGCCGGAGGTGACCCGGGATCAGTTTGCCGCGTCTTCCGACGGCGCGACCAGCATCACCCGATTCCGACCGATATGCCACGTTAGTTCACTTTTGGGCTATCTCCGCGCGCGGCCCCCTCCGGGACCGCCGGAGGATGACGATCATCGGGCACTCGAACCCGCGGACCGCCACTGCCCCGGAAATGGTCTACACCAATCCTAGGTGTATCCGGGACAACGCGGGACGGTCCGCCGGTATTCCTGGCCCCACGCACGGATGGACCCCCAGCGGGGGACGGGAACGGCAGCGGAGGGCCGACGATGAGTTCACCAGGCGCCACGGCGCACCAGTCCACGTGGTGGCACACCTTCTACGGCGGCCTGCAGAAGATGGGCCGCAGCCTCCAGCTGCCGGTGGCCGTCCTGCCCGCGGCGGGCATCCTGAACCGCCTCGGCCAGCCCGACATCTTCGGCGCCGACGGCCTCGGCTGGGACAACGTCGCCACCGCCATCGGCGCCGCCGGCGGCGCGCTGCTCAACTCCTCGCTGGGCCTGCCGCTGCTGTTCTGCATCGGCGTCGCGATCGGCATGGCCAAGAAGGCCGACGGCTCGACGGCCCTCGCCGCGGTGGCCGGCTTCCTGGTCTACTACGCCGTCCTGCAGGCGTTCCCCGAGGACTGCCCGGCACCCACCGTGCTCAAGGGCAACCAGTGCATCGACTTCAACGGCGGCAAGGCGGCCAACACCGTCTACCAGAACCCCGGCGTCCTGGGCGGCATCCTGATGGGCCTCTTCTCGGCCTGGCTGTGGGTGCGCTTCCACCGGGTCAGGCTGGTCGACTGGCTGGGCTTCTTCAACGGCCGCCGCCTGGTCCCGATGATCACCGCCCTGGTCGGCCTGCTGTTCGGCTCGCTGATGGCCTGGGTCTGGAAGCCGATCGGCACCGGCATGAACGACTTCTCCCAGTGGCTGGCCGACCTGGGCGCCGGCGGTTCCGGCATCTTCGGCGTCGCCAACCGCGCCCTGCTGCTGATCGGCATGCACCAGTTGCTGAACACCTTCCTCTGGTTCCAGTTCGGCTCCTTCACCAAGCCGGACGGCACGGTCGTCAACGGTGACATCAACCGCTTCCTGGCGGGCGACCCGACGGCCGGCCAGTTCACCTCCGGCTTCTTCCCGATCATGATGTTCGCGCTGCCCGCCGCGGCGATGGCCATCGCCGCGGCCGCCAAACCGCACCGGCGCAAGGAGATCTACGGCCTGATGCTCTCGGTCGCGCTGACCTCCTTCGTCACCGGCGTCACCGAGCCCATCGAGTACTCCTTCGCCTACGTGGCCCCGCTGCTGTACGCCGTCCACGCCCTGCTCACCGGCGCCTCGATGGCGATCACCTGGGGGCTCGGCGTCCACGACGGCTTCAGTTTCTCGGCCGGCCTGCTCGACTACGTCATCAACTGGAACCTGGCCACGAAACCGTGGCTGATCATCCCGATCGGCCTGTGCTTCGCGGTGGTCTACTACGTCCTGTTCCGCTTCATCATCGTCAAGTTCGACCTCAAGACCCCGGGTCGCGAGGACGACGACGAGGTCGAGGACGTGACCAAGGCCTGAGTCCGACTCAGCGGCCGCGGCGCCCCGGCGGGATCCCCTCCCGCCGGGGCGCACTTTTGTTTCCGGACGGTCCAAAAGGAGTGGCGCCCCGGTCGATTGATCCGGCGTCAATCCGTCCCAGGTTTCGATTCCGCAGCGCTTGTCCCCCGCGAACCTTAAGAGGGTTCCGGAGCCCGTTCGGCCCGTGCTAGAAAGCTGAACGAGACCTTAAGTGGTCTAGACCAGGACCGCGCTGCCGTGAGGAACCACCGCTATGAGTACGACCGCGCAGAACTCCCGGCCCGCGGCGGCACCCGGCGGACGGGAACTGCGCTCCCGGATCTTCGCGGCGCTCCAGAAGATCGGCCGCAGCCTCCAGCTGCCGATCGCCGTGCTGCCCGCCGCCGGCATCCTGCTGCGGCTCGGACGGGAGGACGTCTTCGGCGACCAGGGCCTCGGCTGGGACAGGGTGGCCAGGGTCTTCTCCGCCTCCGGCCACGCCGTCTTCGACTGGATGCCGCTGCTGTTCTGCGTGGGCATCGCCATCGGCTACGCCAAGAAGTCCGACGGCTCCACCGCGCTCGCCGCCCTGGTCGGCTTCCTCACCTACCACCAGGTGCTCACCGCCTTCCCGAAGACCGCGTACCAGGCGCTGCCCGGCCCGGACGTCGAGGCCACCTACCAGGACCCGGGGGTGCTCGGCGGCGTGGTGGTCGGGCTGCTCTCGGCCGTCCTGTGGCAGCGGCTGCACCGGGCCCGGCTGGTCGACTGGCTGGGCTTCTTCAACGGGCGGCGGCTGGTGCCGATCGTGATGGCCTTCGTCGGCACCGCGCTGGGCGTCCTGTTCGGCCTGTGCTGGGGCCCGATCGGCCACCTCGTCGACCGCTTCAGCGAGTGGGCGATCGGCCTGGGCGCGGTCGGCTCCGGCATCTTCGGCCTGATCAACCGGGCCCTGCTGCCGTTCGGCCTGCACCAGTTCGCCAACACCTTCTTCTGGCAGCAGGCCGGCACGTACACCGTCGGCGCGCAGGAGTTCCACGGCGACCAGACCCGCTTCTTCCAGCACGACCTCGCGGCCGGCCAGTTCATGTCCGGCTTCTTCCCGATCATGATGTTCGGCCTGCCCGCCGCCGCCCTCGCCATCGCCCACTGCGCCCGCCCGGAGCGCCGCCGGGCCGTCCTGGGCATGATGTTCTCGCTGGCCCTGACCTCCTTCGTCACCGGCATCACCGAGCCGATCGAGTTCTCCTTCCTGTTCATCGCCCCCGTCCTGTACGCCCTGCACGCCGTGCTCACCGGCCTGTCCATGGCCCTCACCTGGGCGCTGGGGGTGCACCACGGCTTCACCTTCTCCGCGGGCGCCATCGACTACGTGCTGAACTGGAACCTGGCCACCGAACCCTGGCGGATCGTCCCGATCGGGCTGTGCTTCGCGGCGGTCTACTACACGCTCTTCCGGTTCGTCATCCTGCGCTTCGACCTGAAGACGCCCGGCCGCGGGGACGACGACGGCTTCGAGGACGGGTAGCCCGCGAGGCCCGCGCCGGGCTCAGATCCAGCCCAGCCGGGCCGCGTGCACGCCCGCCTGGAAGCGCGACTGCGCGCCCAGCGCCGCGGTCAGGTCGGCGACCAGCCGGCGCACCGTGCGGTCGGAGATCTCCAGCTTGCGGCCGATCGCCTGGTCGGTGAGCCCGGCCGCGAGCAGCCGCAGCACCTCGCGGTGGCGGTCGTCGGGGGTGGTGCGGCCGAGCAGCTCCGGCGGGATCCAGCTGGCCGCCCAGAAGTGCTCGAAGAGTTCGCGGACGACGCCGACCACCGCCGGGTCGCGGACCACCACCGCCGCGCTGCCCGGCGGCTCCCCCGGCGCGGGCAGCACGGCCAGGCCCGCGTCGACCACGATCAGCCACAGCGGCAGGGTGTGCGCGACCCGGATGTGCGCGCCGGCCTCGGTCAGCGCCTGGACGTGGGCCAGCACCGGGCCCTGGTGCAGGGCGGCGGCGGGGTAGATGGTGCGCAGCGCGACCCGGTGGGCCAGCGCGATCCGCTCGCGGGCGAGCTTCTCGGCCAGGCCGCTCTCGGACTGGTCCTGGCCGGGCCGCAGCGACAGCGCCTCGGTGCGGGCGGCCCGGGCGGCGTCCTCCAGCAGCGCGGCGACCCGGTCGGCGCCGCGGACCAGCTCGTGGGCGGTGCCGGTGCGCAGCGGCAGGTAGTGGGCGTGCAGCCGCTCGACCCGGTCCCGGGTGCGGCGGGCCTCGCCGAGCAGCTCGGTGAAGCGGCGGTCGGAGTCGGCCAGCAGCTGGCGCACGGCGGTGTCGATCGAGACGGCGGCCACCCCGCTGACCGTGGCGGCCGTCCGCTGGAGCAGCCCGAGGCCGCGCAGCTCCCCCAGTGCCTGATCGAACTCCCGTTCCTCGCAGCCGAGTTCGTCGCGCAGGGAGTCCAGCGGCAGGCCGGGTTCGGCGAGCAGCCGGGCGTACAGGGCGGTGCTGGTCTCCACCCTTCGGGAGCCTAGGGCCGCAGCCGGTGGGCGGACCGCGTTTTCCAGCATGCGAGACGGGAGCGCCGGTCGCGGCCATGGCCTGATCCGGCGCGGCCGGGGGGCTTCGCGGGGCGGTCGGGGGTCTGGAGGATGGACGGCATGGCGATTCCCGAGTCTTCCGTGATCTGGTTCGACGGCGCGCTGGTGCCCTGGCAGGAGGCCCGGGTCCACGTGCTGACGCACGCGCTGCACTACGGCACCGGCGTGCTGGAGGGCACCCGGGTGTTCGAGACGGCCGACGGGCCCGCGGTGTTCCGGCTGGACGAGCACCTGGCCCGGCTGGAGCGCAGCGCCCGCATGCTGCGGATCGAACTCCCTTACAGCCGCGATGAGTTGGCGCGGGCGACGGTGGAGCTGGTGGCGGCCAACGGCCACCGCTCCTGCTACCTGCGGCACCTGGCCTTCCTGGGCTACGGCACGATGGGGCTGGACATGCGGCACTCCCCCACCAGCGTGTCGATCGCCTCCTGGGAGTGGCCGGCCTACCTGGCGACGGAGCGCGGGCTGCGGCTGATGACCAGCAGTTGGCGGCGCACCGACCCCAACTCCGTCCCCCCGGCGGCGAAGGCCACCGGCCCGTACCTCAACTCGGCGCTGGCCCGGCGGGAGGCGAGCGACGCGGGCTACGACGAGGCGCTGCTGCTCGCCCCGGACGGCACGGTCAGCGAGTGCAGTTCGGAGAACGTGTTCGCGGTCCGCGACGGCGTGCTGCGCACTCCCCCGGGCAGCGCGGGCGCCCTGGAGGGCATCACCCAGGACACCCTGCTGACGCTGGCCCGGGACTTGGGCGTCGAGGTGCGGGTGGAGAACCTGCTGCGCTCGGACCTGTACGCGGCGGACGAGGTGTTCGTCTCCGGCACGGCGGCCGGGGTGGTGCCGGTGGCCTCCCTGGACAACCGCGAACTCCCCTCCTCGGAGGGCGAGTTGACCAAGCGGCTGGGCGAGGCGTACCGGGCCGCGGTGAGCGGTGCGGACGCCCGCTACCGGCACTGGCTGACGCCGGTTCAGAGCTCGTAGACGGCTCCGGCCCGAGCCAGTTCGACCGGTCCGGCGAAGACCGCGGCGGCGTCCCGGCGGTTGCGCTCGGCGTCGGTCCACGGCGGGATGTGGGTGAGCACCAGGCGGGCGGCGCCGGCCGCGGCCGCGTGCTCGCCGGCCTGGGTGCCGTTGAGGTGGATGGAGTCGAAGGTCTCCTTGCCGTCCGTGTAGGCCGCCTCGCACAGGAACAGGTCGGTGCCGCGGGCGAGTTCGACCAGGTCGGGGCAGACGCCGGTGTCCCCGGAGTAGACCAGGCTGCGGCCGCCGGCCTCGATCCGGAAGCCGTACGCCTCGCAGTCCAGGTGGTTGACCCGGACGGCGGTGACGGTGAACGGGCCGAGCCCCAGCCGGGCGCCGCCGCCGAGGTCGCGGAAGTCGAACACCTCGGTCATCCCGGGCTTCTCCGGCATGTCGTAGGCGCGGGCCAGCCGCTCGGCCGTCCCGGCCGGGCCGTACACCGGCAGCGGCTCGGGGCAGCCCTCGACCCGGTAGTTGCGGGCCACCCAGTACGCGCACAGGTCGACGCAGTGGTCGGCGTGCAGGTGGCTGAGCAGGACGGCGTCCACGTCGTACAGGCCGGCGTACTTCTGCAGCGCGCCGAGCGCGCCGTTGCCGAGGTCGACGACCAGGCGGTAGCCGTCGTGCTCCACCAGGTAGCTGGAGCACGGGGAGTCCACGGACGGGAAGCTCCCCGAGCACCCCACCACGGTCAGTTTCATGCCGAGCCCTTCCCGCCCCGTCGGGCCATCGTCCGCGGCCGTCCGCGCCGCCGGTGGAGCGGGGCGGGGTTCTTCGACTCCGTCGGTTCTTTGACTGTCGAGGGTAAGGGCCGGGCGGCACTTTGCCCCCTCTCCCGTGCCGGGCTGTGGGCGGAATCACCAGGACGGGGCGGGGGCGTTCGAACGGCGTGCCGGGCGGGCCTAGCGGCGGCCGGGACGGGCCAGCGCCCAGGCCCGGATGGTCTCCGGGTACCAGCGGGGGTGGCCGGCCGGGTCGACCAGGTCGGGGGCGGGCAGCAGTCCGTGCCGCTTGTAGTTGCGCACGGTCTCGGTCTGCACGTTGATGTGCAGGCCGATCTCGACGTAGGACCAGAGCTCTCGGCCGGGCATCGCGCCCACCTCCAGGACGACGGCGTACCAGTGGTGCGCCGCCAGCCTGGCGGGGCGGCCGGCCCCGGCCGGGGCGCGACCGGCGCGCGGTGGCGGTTCCGTGACGAACCGGTCGTCCGGAACGGACAAATGCCGTGATGTCACAGCGGATCGATGATCGGACAAGCGGACGGCGCGGCCCCCGGAAGGGGTGCCGCGCCGTGGATCCCGCCGTTCGCTCAGGCCCAGAGCTGGCCCTGCAGCGCCTCGACCGCCGCCTCGGTGGTCTCGGCGGTGTAGATGCCGGTGGAGAGGTACTTCCAGCCGCCGTCGGCGACCACGAACACCACGTCCGCCCGCTCGCCGGCCCTGGCGGCCTTGCGGGCCACGCCGATCGCGGCGTGCGCGACCGCGCCGGTGGAGACGCCCGCGAAGATGCCCTCCTGCTGGAGGAGTTCGCGGGTGCGGGTGACGGCGTCGGCCGAGCCGACCGAGAAGCGGGTGGTGAGCACCTCGGCGTCGTACAGCTCGGGGACGAAGCCCTCGTCCAGGTTGCGCAGGCCGTAGACCAGGTCGTCGTAGCGGGGCTCGGCGGCGACGATCTGCACGCCCGGGACCTTCTCGCGCAGGTACCGGCCGATGCCCATCAGGGTGCCGGTGGTGCCCAGGCCCGCCACGAAGTGGGTGATGGTGGGCAGGTCGGCGAGGATCTCCGGGCCGGTGGTGGCGTAGTGCGCGCCGGCGTTGTCCGGGTTGCCGTACTGGTAGAGCATCACCCAGTCGGGGTGCTCGGCGGCGATCTCCTTGGCGATCCGCACCGCGGTGTTGGAGCCGCCGGCGGCGGGCGAGGAGATGATCTCCGCGCCCCACATCCGGAGCAGCTCGCGGCGCTCCTCGCTGGTGTTCTCCGGCATCACGCAGACCATCCGGTAGCCCTTGAGCTTGGCCGCCATGGCGAGCGAGATGCCGGTGTTGCCGCTGGTGGGCTCCAGGACGGTGCAGCCGGGGGTGAGCCGGCCCTCCGCCTCGGCGCGCTCGATCATGCGCAGCGCCGGGCGGTCCTTGATCGAGCCGGTCGGGTTGCGGTCCTCCAGCTTGGCCCAGAGCGTGACCCGGCCGTCCTCGTTCCCGGGAATGCCGGCCGAGAGCCTCGGCAGCCGCACCAGGGGCGTGTTGCCGATGGCCTCGATCGGGCTGTCGTAGCGCATTACTTCATACCGCCGGCCACGGCCGGGAGGATGGTGACGCTGTCGCCGTCGGTGAGGGCGGTGGAGATGCCGTCCAGGAAGCGGACGTCCTCGTCGTTCAGGTAGACGTTGACGAAGCGGCGCAGCTCGCCGCCGTCCAGCAGCCGGGCGGCGATGCCGGGGTGGCGGGAGTCGAGGTCGGTGAAGAGCTCCCCGAGGTCGGCGCCGCTGCCGTCGACGGCCTTGGCGCCGTCGGTGTAGGTACGGAGGATGGTCGGGATGCGGACCTCGATGGCCATGGCTGCGCTCCTGTGGAGTGGGGTTCGGGTGCCGGGCCGGACGGGGCGCGGCAGGGGGGAGGCCCCGGGCGTCGGGGCGGTGCTGGCGGTGCTGTCTGGGCTTGCCGGTCGGTGCCGCCGGTCAGTGCGCGGCGGTGCCGGGACAGATCGCGCTGGCGAGCCGGCACAGGTCGACGTGCAGGCGCGCCACGAGGCGGGTGCCTGGGGCCTGATTGCTCACATCGACGGAACGCATGGACTCATCGTATAGATTCCCGCCCCCGCTTTGACATGCTT
>NZ_JBHUWH010000287.1:0-10340 GCF_042670125.1 Kitasatospora sp. NPDC057198
GCCCGCTCCAGCGCTGGAGCGGGCCCGCGGGGCCGTGCGCCGCCGGGCCTCGGGGGCGGCCGGCCGCGTCACCCGCGGTGGGTCACTTGTCGAGGGCGGCCACCCCGGCCTGGGCGAACTGCTCGTCCTGGTCCCCGCTGGGGGCGCCGGCCACGCCGATGCCGGCGATCGGGGCGCCCTTGGCCTGGACCGGGGCGCCGCCGCCCAGGAACAGGGTGCCGGGGATGTCCTTCAGGTTCGGGGCCTGGGCGAGCCGCTTGGCCAGCTCGGAGGTCGTGGCGTTCCAGGACACCGCGGTGTACGCCTTGCGCTCGGCGGACTCGAAGGACTGCGGGCCGGCGCCGTCGCCGCGCAGCTCGACGATCACGTTGCCGTTGCGGTCGACGACGGCGACGGAGATCTTCTGGTTGGCCTTGGCGGCGGCGTCCAGGCTGGCCCGGGCGGCCTTGGTGGCGGCCTCGACGGTCAGGTGGGTGGACTGGAAGGTGTCCTTGTTCTGGACGTCGGAGTTGACCGCGGTGGCGGGGGCCGCGTTCGGGGTCTCGGCGTTGGCGGAGACGGCACCGACGACGCCGGCTCCGACCACGGCGGCCGCGACGGCACCGGTGGCGACGCGGGTGCGGGTGCTCAGCTTCTTCATTCTCGGCTCCTGTGCGAGTCGGGGGTGTGGGTTCGGCGCCGGATCCCTGTGCGCTCCGGCCTCGCACTCCATGTTTCGCCCCGGCACCCCCTCTCCGGATCGGCGGACCGGCTCGCTCCGCGGAGCATGATGGACGACATCCGTGTCAACCGATCGGTGGATGTGCGGGCGGCCGGCCCGGTCCACCATCGCTATGACGGGCGTGACGCAGCGTGATCCCCGGTGATCGGGCGTCACCCCCGTCGGCCCGCCGGGAGACCGGCGGGAGACCGGTCGGAACGCGAAGGAGGCCGCCGTGATGCGTCAACCCCTGTCCCGGGCCATCGACCCGGACGCGGGCTGGCTCACCGTCGTGATGCGGTTGGCCTTCCTGCTGCTGCTCGGCACCTCGCTGGCCCGGTACCTCACCCACCACCTGTCCAGCCCGCTGGCGCCGTGGGTGGTCGGGCTGAGCCTGGCGCTGGCCGTGGGCCACCTGTCGGGGCTGTCCGAGCGGCGCCCGGCCTGGCTGACGGCGGTGCTGGCGAGCTGGGCGGTGCTGGTGCTGATGGCGCCGAGCTTCGCCTGGTGCGCCGTCCCGCTGGTGTACACGGTGCTCCGGGCGCTGCCGCCGCGGGCCGCGATCCCGCTGGTGACGGCGCTGACGGTGCTGGTGGTGGTGTCCGAGCTGCGGCTGCCGGGCGGCTTCGACCCGACGATGCTGCTGCTGCCCCCGGCCGTCGCCGCGCTGGCCACCGCGGTGTTCCTGTACATGCAGCGGCAGGGCGCCCGGCAGCGGAAGCTGATCGTCGACCTGATCCGCGCCCGGCGGGAGCTGGCCGCGGTGGAGCGCAGACAGGGCGCGCTGGCCGAGCGGGAGCGGCTGTCGGTCGAGATCCACGACACGCTGGCCCAGGGCCTGTCCAGCCAGCGGATGCTGCTCCAGGCCGCGGAGCGGACGTGGCAGCGGGATCCGGCGGCGGCCCTGGGCCACGTCCGGACGGCCGCCTCGATCGCCGCGCGGAACCTCGCGGAGGCCCGCCGCTTCGTCCACGACCTCGCCCCGGCCGACCTCGCGGAGCAGGGCACGCTGGAGGCCGCCCTGGCGGCGCTGGCCGACCGGGAGGCCGCGGAGAGCGGCCTGGCGGTCCGCTTCCACCTGGACGGCGCGCCGGTGCCGATGCCGGCCGCCGCGCAGTCCGCCCTGCTGCGGATCGCCCAGGGCGCGCTGGCCAACACCAGGGAGCACGCTCGGGCCGGGCACGCCTCGATCACCCTGTCCTACCTGGGCGACCAGGCCGTGCTGGACGTCGCGGACGACGGCCGCGGCTTCACCCCGGGCCGCCCCGGCCGGGGCGAGCGCGCCGAGCGGTCGGCCGCCGGGAGCCGCGGGCACGGGCTCCCGGCGATGCGGGCCCGGCTGCGCCAGCTCGGCGGCACGCTGACCATCGAGTCCGCCCCGGGCGAGGGCACGGTGGTCTCCGCGGCCGTCCCGCTGGGCCCCGCCGAACCGGCACCGCCGGCGTACCGGCACCGCGGCGCCCCCGGCCGGTAGCGTCGGCCGCCGACCGCACCACGAGAGGAACGGCCCCATGAACGACACCGTCCGGCTGGTCGTCTGCGACGACCACGCCATGGTCCGGGCCGGGCTGCTGGCCCTGCTGTCCAGCGATCCGGCGATCGAGGTGGTCGGCGAGGCCAGCACCGGGGAGGAGGCCGTCTCGCTGGCCGCCGCCCTGCGGCCGGACGTGGTCCTGATGGACCTCCAGCTCGGCGGGGGGATCGACGGGGTGGAGGCCACCCGGCGGATCCTCGCCGGGCCGGGCGAGAGCCACGTCCTGGTGCTGACCACCTTCGACACCGACACCGACATCAGCCGGGCGATCAACGCGGGCGCGACCGGCTACCTGCTGAAGGCCGAGAGGCCGGAGGAGCTGTTCGCCGCGATCCGCGCCGCGGCGGCGGGCCGGCCCGCGCTGTCCCCGCCGGTCGCCTCCCGGGTGATGGCCCAGATGCGCTCCCCGCTCCCCCAGCTCACCGACCGCGAGCAGGACATCCTCGACCAACTGGGCCAGGGGCTCGGCAACAGGGAGATCGCCCGGGCGCTGTTCATCAGCGAGGCGACGGTGAAGACCCACCTCGGCCGGATCTACGCCAAGCTCGGCGTGGACACCCGCTCCGGCGCGGTGGCCATCGCCAAGGAGCGCCGCCTGCTGCGCTGAGCCCCCGGCCGCACCCGTTCCTTGACAACAGAACAGCCCCGACCAGCGGAACGGCCCCGACCGGGAACAGCTTCGGAGACCGCCCATCCGTCCGCAACGGGCGTCCTCCGTACCGGACCTGACGAACGATCGGTCTCCGGGAGGTGCAGAAGGGGCGGGAGCGGGGTAGCCACACGAGGCTCTCCACTCCTGACGCGAACGCGTAAGAAAGGCGCCACCCTTCGCTCACCTCCCCCTCGCCGGTCCGTCGTCCGGGCGCGACACGGTGTGGCCGGAACCGACGTCACGAAAGGCGGACGCGCACCATGCCGACCGCTCCACCCCCTCCGGCGCGCCCGCGCCGCCTCGGGGAGCACGGGCTCGCCTGGGCCTTCCTGCTCCCCTCGGTCGTCGTCTTCGCCCTGTTCACCGCCTATCCGCTCGGGCGCACCCTGTACCTCAGCACGCACGCCAACGACCTGTTCGGCGCGCCCTCGCGGTACGTCGGCGCGAAGCACTACGCCGACCTGCTGGCGTCCGCCGAGTTCCGCGACACCCTGCTCACCACCGCCCTGTTCGTGCTGCTCACCGTCGTCCCCGGGGTGCTCGGGGCGCTGGCGGTGGTGCTGCTGCTGGAGGCCCGGATCCGCGGCGCGCGGCTGCTGCGCTCGGCCTTCGCCCTGCCGTTCGCCTTCTCGGTGGCCAGCGCCTCGGTGGTCTTCTCGGTCTTCTACAACCCGGCCAGCGGGGTGCTGAACGGGCTGCTCTCCCAGTTCCACCTGGGCCCGGTCGGCTGGCTCACCGACTCGCGGTACGCGCTGCTCTCGGTCGCCGCCTCCACGGTCTGGATGAACCTCGGCTACAACGTGCTGGTGCTGTCCGCGGGCATCGGCTCGATCCCCGACGAGATCACCGAGGCCGCCCGGCTGGACGGCGCCTCCGGGCTGCGGCTGGCCCGCTCGATCACCGTACCGCTGCTCGGCCCCAGCCTGTTCTTCCTGGTCGTGGTCTCCACCGTGAACGCGCTGCAGGGCTTCGGCCAGATCCACGTGCTCACCCGGGGCGGCCCGGACGGCTCGACCCGCACCCTGGTCTACTCCGTCTACCAGAAGGCGTTCGCCTACGGCTCCAGCGACTTCGGCACCGCCAGCGCCCAGGCCGTGGTGCTGCTGGTGGTCGTCCTGGCCTGCACCGCCGTCCAGTTCGGCGTCCTGGAGCGGAAGGTGCACTACGCATGACGGCCGCCCCCGCACCCCCCGCCGCCACCCCGGCCGCCCCCGCCGCACCGCGGCGCACCGCCCGCCGCCCGCGCCCGGCCCCGCGCGGCGTGCTCGGCACCGCCGCGGTGTACCTGCTGCTGCTCGCGGCCGTGCTGACCGTGCTCTTCCCGGTCTACTACGTGTTCGCCGGCGCGTTCATGCGGCCGGAGGAGATCGCCGGCTACCCGCCCGCGCTGGTGCCGCACTCGCTCACCGGGCGGAACTTCGCCGGCGCCGTGCACGCGGTGCCGCTGGCCCGCCAGTACGCCAACTCGGTGCTGGTGGCGGGCCTGATCACCGCGGCGCAGCTGTTCACCTCGGTGCTGGCCGCGTACGCCTTCGTCTTCCTGCCGGTGCGGGCCCGCCGGGCGGTGTTCGGGGTGTTCCTGGCCACCCTGATGGTGCCCTGGGAGTCGGTGGTGATCCCCAACTACCTGACGCTGTCCGGCTGGGGGCTCGGCAACACCTACTTCGGGCTGGTGCTGCCGTTCCTGGCCTCGGCCTTCGGGACGTTCCTGCTGCGGCAGTCGTTCCGGCAGTTCCCGGCCGAACTGCGGGACGCCGCCCGGATCGACGGGGCGGGCCACTGGCGGTTCCTGTGGCGGATCCTGGTGCCGCTGAACCGGCCGGTGCTGGCGGCGCTCGGCGTCTACGTGTTCCTGTCCGCCTGGAACCAGTACTTCTGGCCGCTGATCATCACCCGCACCGCCGAGATGCAGACCCTGCAGATCGGCCTGTCCACGCTGCGCGACTCGGAGATGGCCGACCCGGGCCTGATCCTGGCGGGCGTGGTGCTCTCGTTGCTGCCCACGCTGGCGCTGGTGCTGTTCGGCCAGCGCTTCATCGTCCGCGGGCTGACCGCCGGCGCCGTCCGCTGACGCCGCGCACTCCCCGTTCCCCGTTCCCCGTTCCCCGCTCGACTCTCCGGCACCCACCCTCGTAGAAGAGAGAAGACCCGTGAAGAAGAGTGCCCGCGCGCTCGCCGCCCTGCTGGTGTCCGGCCTGGCCCTGACGGCCTGCAGTTCCGGCGGCGGCACCGGCGGCGGCTCCACCGACGGCGCCGCGCCCGCCGCCTCCGCCCTGGACCAGGCGTCCGGGGTGACCACCGTCGAGTTCTGGCACTCGATGACGGGCAAGAACGCCGAGGCGCTGACCGCCCTGGTCGACGCGTTCAACGCCGCGCACCGGGGGAAGATCGAGGTGAAGCCGGTCTTCCAGGGCAGCTACGACGACCTGGTCGCCAAGTACAAGGCGTCCGTGCAGCAGAAGGCCACCCCGGCGCTGGTGCAGGTCTACGACATCGGCACCCGCTTCATGATCGACTCCAGGCAGACCGTCCCGGCCCAGGCGTTCGCCGACCGGGACGGCTACTCGCTGGACGACCTGCAGCCCAACATCCGCAACTACTACTCGGTCGGCGGCAAGCTCGCCTCGATGCCGTTCAACTCCTCGGTGCCGCTGCTCTACCTGAACACCGACGCCTTCAAGGAGGCCGGCCTCGACCCGGCGCGGCCGCCCGCCACGCTGGCCGAACTCGGCGACCTGGCCAGGAAGCTGACCAAGAAGGACGGCAGCGGAGAGACCGTCAGGTACGGCTTCGGCGCGGCGGTCTACGGCTGGTTCGTCGAGGAGCTGCTGGCCGAGTCCGGCTCGCTCTACTGCGATGCCGACAACGGCCGCACCGGCAAGGCCGCCGAGGTGGCCTTCGACTCCGCCAAGGGCGCCGAGATCGTCCAGTGGTGGGCCGACCTGGTCAAGGGCGGCTACGCGGCCAACACCGGCCGGCAGACCACCGACGCCCAGGCCGCGTTCAAGGCCGGCACGGTGGCGATGCACCTGGAGTCCACCGGCGTGCTGCGCGGCTACACCGAGGCCGCGAAGTTCGCCGTCGGCACCGCCCCGTTCCCGAAGACCGCGGCCGGCGACCAGGGCGGCCCGGTCATCGGCGGCGCCTCGCTGTGGATCTCCGGCCCCGGCCACTCCGCCGCCCAGCAGCGGGCCGCCTGGGAGTTCGAGAAGTTCCTCGCCTCCCCCGAGCAGCAGGCCGCCTGGCACACCGGCACCGGCTACTTCCCGGTCAACACCAAGGCGCTGGCCGTCCCCGCCGACCAGGAGTGGGTGGCCAAGTACCCCCAGTTCAAGACCGCCGTCGACCAGATGGCCGCCACCAAGCCCACCCCGGCCACCGCGGGCTGCCTGCTCGGCGTGATGCCGCAGGCCCGCAAGGGCGTGGAGACCGCCATCGAGCAGACCGTCTCCGGCTCCAAGACCGCCCAGCAGGCGCTGGCCGACGCCGCGAAGGAGCTCCAGCCCGCCATCGACGCCTACAACTCCTCGGTCGGCTGACCGGAAGCACCCGCCCGCACGGCGAACGGCGAACGGCGAACGGCCCGACCGCTCGGCAGCGGTCGGGCCGTTCGAAACGGAGGCCGGCGGACGAGTCGGCCTGTACGCCGGGTTCTGTCTCCCGGGCCGCTCGCGCGGGCCGGGGAGGCGGCCATCCATCTAGGGCTGCCGTTGCCGACAGCCTCGTGCGGTCTACCCGCGAGCTCGGGCGAGCAGCCCTCGAACACCCGCGCACGGCGCCCGGGGGCGCCGATCTTGACCTTGCTCCGAGTGGGGTTTACCGAGCCGGCCGAGTCACCTCGGTCGCTGGTGGTCTCTTACACCACCGTTTCACCCTTACCCGCTGCCGAAGCGGCGGGCGGTCTGTTTTCTGTGGCACTGTCCCGCGGGTCACCCCGGGTGGGCGTTACCCACCACCCTGCTCTGTGGAGCCCGGACGTTCCTCGGCGGGCCCCGAAGGGACCCGACGCGACCGCCCGGCCGGCTCGTCCGCCGTACTGGTCATCGTAGCCGCTCGGCGGGAATGCTCCCGCACCGCCCGGTCAGGCCAGGTGTTCGCAGGCCGTGTACGCGGAGCGGTACTCGGGGGTGCGGGGATCGACGCCGGTCGCCGGGCCGAGCCGGTAGCCGCCGTAGACGTCCGGGTCGGGGAAGCGCGGCACGCCGTTCAGGCGCATGCAGGAGGCGTACAGGGCGGCCGCGGTGGTGGCGGCCGGGGCGGGTCGGGGCGCGGCGGCGCGGGGCGGGGTGGCGGAACAGCCCGCCAGGAGAAGGGCGGCGGCTACCGGCAGCAGGAGGGCGGTGCCGTGCTTGGTGGTCATGGGTGCGGGTTCCTCGGGCAATCGGTCTCGGGGACGGGGGGTGGGCGGTCATGCGGTTCGCAGCGCCTCGGTCGGGGACATCCGGGCCGCGCGGAGGGCCGGGAGCAGGCCCGCGACGGCGCCGATGGCGATCGAGGCGCCGAGCCCGCCGCCCCAGGCGAGGGCCGGGACCACCGCCTCCCAGTGCTTCACCCGGGCGTAGACAGCGGTGGCCAGCACGCCGATCCCCACCCCGGCGACGCCGCCCAGGGCGGAGAGCAGCACCGCCTCGGCGAGGAACTGGAGGCGGATGTTGCCCCTGGTCGCGCCGAGCGCCCGGCGCAGCCCGATCTCGGCCCGCCGTTCGAGCACCGAGATGACCATCGTGTTGGCGACGCCGATCCCGCCGACCAGCAGGGCCACCGCGCCCAGGCCGAGGAAGAGGCCGTTCAGCGCGGACTGCGCGGCGGCCCGGGCCTCCAGGGCGGCGGACGGGCGGCTGACCTGGACCTCGTTGGCGGCGGCCGGGTTGGCGGTCGCCGCCAGCACCCGCTGCACCTCGGCGACCCGGTCGGTGTCGGTCCGCACGTAGACGGTGGAGGGGTGGCCGTCGAAGTCCAGGTACTTCTTCGCGGCCTCGTAGCCGACCAGCACCGCGGCGTCCAACTCGGGGGTGAGCGGGGCCCGGTCGAGGATGCCGGCGACGTAGAACCACTGGCCGCCGACCCAGATCCGCGCCCCGGGGTGGACCTCGGGGAGGCCCAGCCGGAGGGCGGCGTCGTGGCCGAGCACGGCCACCGGTTCGGTGGCGGTGGCGGCGTTGAGGTAGCTGCCCTCGGCGACGGTGGTGCGCACCGCGGCCGGAAGGTCGAGGCTGGCGGCGTCGACGGTCAGCGAGTTGGTGTTGAGGCTGGGGACGTACGGGTTGCGGAAGGCGTGCGCGGTGGTCAGGCCGGTGCTCTGCACGGTCTGCACCGGGCCGATCCGGGCGATCATGTCCGGGGCTTCGAGCGGGAGTTCGGCGGTCCCGCCGCCCAGCTGCCGGCCGGGCGAGACGGTCAGCAGGTTGGTGCCGAGCCGGTCGATCCGGGCGAGCAGCCCGGCCTGCGAGGAGGCCGAGAGGCCGAGCACGGCGACCATCGCCGCGACCCCGATGGCGATGCCGAGGGCGGAGAGCGCGGCGCGCATCCGCCGGGTCCGCAGCCCGACGCTCGCGGTGCGGGCGACGTCGACCGGGTGCAGCCGGCCGGGCGCGGTGCTGGGCGTGCCGGTGGGTGCGGTGCCGGGCGTGCCGGTGGGCGCGCCGGTGGGTGCGGTCATCGCGGCGGCTCCCCGTCAGCGGTGCCGGGTGCGCCGGGTGCGCCGGGTGCGCCGGGTGCGCCGGGCGCACCGTCCACCCGGACGTCGGCGACGATCCGGCCGTCCAGCACCTCGATCCGGCGGGGCAGCCGGGCGGCCAGTTCGCGGTCGTGGGTGATCATGACGATGGTGCTGCCCTCCGCGTTCAGCTCCTGGAGCAGGGCGAAGACCGCGGCCCCGTTGACGCTGTCGAGGTTGCCGGTGGGCTCGTCGGCGAGCACGATCGCCGGGTTCCCGGCCAGCGCCCGCGCGATGGCCACCCGTTGGCGTTCGCCGCCGGAGAGCTGGGCGGGGCGGTGGCCGGCCCGGTGGGCGAGGCCGACGCGTTCCAGGGCGGCCGCGGCGGCCCTGGTCCGGGCCCGGTGCCGGGCGCCGGAGTAGAGCATGCCGTCGGCGACGTTCTCCAGCGCGGTGGCGTTCTGGGCCAGGAAGAACTGCTGGAAGACGAAGCCGATCCGGGTCGCCCGCAGCCCGGCCAGGGCCCGGTCCGACATGGTGGCGATGTCGTCGCCGACCACCCGGACCGTGCCGGAGGTGGGCCGGTCCAGGCTGCCCATCACCTGCAGCAGGGTGGACTTGCCCGAGCCGGACGGGCCGACGACGGCGATCAGTTCGCCGCGGCGGACGGTGAAGCTGGCCCGGTCCATCGCCAGCACGGGGGACGCCCCCGGGTAGACCTTGGTCACCTCCTCCAACTGGAGGACGGGTTCGCCGAACGGCCGGCGGACGGGTGCTGCCGTGCTGCTGCTCATGAGGACGGCACCACCACGTTCTGCCCGGCTTCCAGGCCGTCGCCGCTGACCTGCACCTTGCCCGCGCTGTCGTCGAACAGCCCGGTCCGCACCCCGACCAGCCGGTGCGCGCCGCCGCCGTCGACCACCTCGACCGCGTAGCCGCCCCCGGCGAGCGCCAGCAGGGCGTTCACCGGGACGGACAGCACGTCCTGCACGGTGTCGGAGACGATCGACACCCGGACCGGCGCCTGGTCCAACTGCCCGGTGGCCGCCGGGTCGTCGGGGGTGATCCGGACCTCGACGGTGGTCGCCGTGTCGGTCCTGGCCGCGACCTTCCCGACCTCGGCCACCGTGCCCGTGGTGGTCTTCCCGGTCGGCAGGGTGATCTCCACCCGGTTGCCGACGGCCACGCTGGACTGCCGGTTCGCGTTCAGCGCGACCGACACCTGGCGCTCCGTCGAGGACGCCTCGACCACCGGCCCCGGGCCGACGGCGCCACCGGGCACCACCGCGACCTTGGTGATCCGCAGCTCCTCGGCCTGTACGAACACCGCCTGCCCGAGCGGCAGGTCCCCGGTCTTCTCCAGCCCCGCCGCGCCCTGCAGTTCGCGCAGCGCGTTGTACGTCGCCCGGCCAAAGTAGTCGGACGCCGGGTCCAGCCGGCCCCCGTCCGTGTGGCCGAGCTCGGCCAGCGCGGCGTTCAACTGCCGGACGTCCACGCCCTGCATGCCCCAGGACAGCGTCCGGTAGACCGGCACGTAGGCGCCGTGCAGCAGGACGACCGGCTTGCCGTCGACCTCGTACAGCGCTTGGCCCTGCCGCACCACGTCGCCGACCGCGGGCAGCCGGGTGGCCGTCCCGTTGGCCCGGTTGACGATCTGGTAGCTGCCGGCGTAGCCGAGGGTGCCGTTCTCCTGGGTGCGGGCGGACAGCGCGCCCCTGGTCACCGGCGCCACCGCGGCCCGGACCTCGGCCCGGGCCGCCGGCGCCGCCGTCCGGCCGAACGGGTCGGTGACGGCCAC
>NZ_JBHUWH010000288.1:0-10326 GCF_042670125.1 Kitasatospora sp. NPDC057198
CCCCGATCGGGGTGGCCGCCCTGCGGTGCTGCCGGCGAAGGATCAGCCGGTGTACGGCCCGTAGTCGTAGTCGTCCAGCGGGACGGCCTGGCCGGAGCCCGCGCCGAACGGCGACAGGTCGTAGTCGTCGTAGCCGACGGCCGAGTACATCGCGGCCTTGGCCTCCTCGGTCGGCTCGACCCGGATGTTGCGGTAGCGGGGCAGACCCGTACCGGCCGGGATGAGCTTGCCGAGGATGACGTTCTCCTTGAGGCCCAGCAGCGGGTCCGACTTGGCGTGGATCGCCGCGTCGGTGAGCACCCGGGTCGTCTCCTGGAAGGAGGCGGCCGACAGCCAGGACTCGGTGGCCAGCGAGGCCTTGGTGATACCCATCAGCTGCGGACGGCCGGAGGCGGGGTGGCCGCCCTCGGAGACCACGCGGCGGTTCTCCTGCTCGAAGCGGCCGCGCTCGACGAGCTCGCCCGGGAGCAGCTCGGCGTCGCCCGACTCGATGATCGTCACGCGGCGGAGCATCTGCCGGATGATGATCTCGATGTGCTTGTCGTGGATCGACACGCCCTGCGAGTTGTAGACCTTCTGGACCTCGGCCACCAGGTGGATCTGGACGGCACGCTGGCCCATGATGCGCAGCACGTCGTGCGGGTTGGTGGCACCGACGGTCAGCTTCTGGCCGACCTCGACCGCCTCGCCCTCGCTGACCAGCAGCTTGACGCGCTTGGAGACCGGGTAGGCGATCTCGTCGCTGCCGTCGTCGGGGGTGACGACGACCTTGCGGGTCTTCTCGGTGTCCTCGATGCGGACCCGGCCCTGGGCCTCCGAGATCGGGGCGACACCCTTGGGGGTGCGGGCCTCGAAGAGCTCGACGACACGGGGCAGACCCTGGGTGATGTCGTCACCGGCCACACCACCGGTGTGGAAGGTGCGCATGGTCAGCTGGGTGCCGGGCTCACCGATGGACTGGGCGGCGATGATGCCGACCGCCTCACCGATGTCGACCAGCTTGCCGGTGGCCAGCGAGCGGCCGTAGCAGAAGGCACAGGTGCCGACCGCGGACTCGCAGGTCAGGATCGAGCGGACCTTGACCGAGCTCACGCCGTGCCGGATCAGCTCGTCCATCAGGACGTCGCCGAGGTCGGTGTTGGCGGTGGCGATCAGCTTGCCGTCGACGGTGATGTCCTCGGCGAGCATGCGGGCGTACACGCTGGTCTCGACGTCGTCGGCCTTGCGCAGCACGCCGTCCGCACCGACCTGGCCGATCTCCAGCTTGAGGCCGCGCTCGGTGCCGCAGTCCTCCTCGCGGATGATCACGTCCTGCGAGACGTCCACCAGACGACGGGTCAGGTAACCCGAGTCGGCGGTGCGCAGCGCGGTGTCGGCCAGACCCTTGCGGGCACCGTGGGTGGAGATGAAGTACTCCAGCACGGACAGGCCCTCGCGGAACGACGCCTTGATGGGGCGGGCGATGGTCTCGTTCTTCGCGTTCGACACCAGACCGCGCATACCGGCGATCTGACGCATCTGCATCATGTTTCCGCGCGCGCCCGAGTCGACCATCATGAAGATGGGGTTCGTCTTCGGGAAGTTCGCGGCCATCGCGTCGGCGACCTCGTTGGTCGCGCGGGTCCAGATGCCGACCAGCTCGGACTTGCGCTCGTTGTCGGTGATCAGACCGCGCTCGTACTGCTTCTGGACCTTCTCCGCCTGCGCCTCGTAGCCCTCCAGGATGGCGGGCTTGCTCGGCGGGACGATGACGTCCGAGATCGAGACGGTGACACCGGAACGGGTCGACCAGTGGAAGCCGGCCGCCTTCAGGTTGTCGAGCGCCGCGGCGACGACGACCTTGGGGTAGCGCTCGGCAAGGTCGTTGACGATCGCCGACAGCTGCTTCTTGCCGACCTCGTAGTCGACGAACGGGTAGTCCTCGGGCAGCAGCTCGTTGAAGAGCGCGCGGCCCAGGGTGGTGGTGATCCGGAACGGCTCGCCCTCGGTCCAGGTCGGCTGCCCGTCCTCGTCCACCGGCGGGGTCCAGCCGCGGGGCGGGACGGTGCCGCCGGCCAGGCGCAGGTCGATCGGGGCCTGGACGTCCAGCTCGCGGGCGTCGAAGGCCATGATCGCCTCGGCGGTCGAGGAGAAGGAGCGGCCCTTGCCCTTGACCTCCTCGCGGTTCGAGGTGAGGAAGAACAGGCCCAGCACCATGTCCTGGGTCGGCATGGTGACGGGGCGGCCGTCGGCCGGCTTCAGGATGTTGTTCGAGGACAGCATCAGGATGCGGGCCTCGGCCTGCGCCTCCGCGGACAGCGGCAGGTGCACGGCCATCTGGTCGCCGTCGAAGTCCGCGTTGAACGCGGTGCAGACGAGCGGGTGGATCTGGATGGCCTTGCCCTCGACCAGCTGCGGCTCGAACGCCTGGATGCCGAGGCGGTGCAGGGTGGGCGCGCGGTTGAGCAGCACCGGGTGCTCGGCGATGACCTCTTCGAGGACGTCCCACACCACGGGGCGGGCGCGCTCGACCATGCGCTTGGCCGACTTGATGTTCTGCGCGTGGTTCAGGTCGACCAGGCGCTTCATCACGAACGGCTTGAAGAGCTCCAGCGCCATGGCCTTGGGCAGGCCGCACTGGTGCAGCTTGAGCTGCGGGCCGACGACGATGACCGAACGGGCCGAGTAGTCGACGCGCTTGCCGAGCAGGTTCTGGCGGAACCGGCCCTGCTTGCCCTTGAGCATGTCGGACAGCGACTTCAGCGGACGGTTGCCGGGGCCCGTGACCGGGCGGCCGCGGCGGCCGTTGTCGAAGAGCGCGTCGACGGCCTCCTGGAGCATGCGCTTCTCGTTGTTCACGATGATCTCGGGCGCGCCGAGGTCGAGAAGCCGCTTCAGGCGGTTGTTGCGGTTGATGACGCGGCGGTACAGGTCGTTCAGGTCGGAGGTGGCGAAGCGGCCACCGTCGAGCTGGACCATCGGGCGCAGGTCCGGCGGGATCACCGGGACGCAGTCGAGCACCATGCCCTTGGGCTTGTTGCTGGTCTGCAGGAAGGCGGAGACGACCTTGAGGCGCTTGAGCGCACGGGTCTTCTTCTGGCCCTTGCCGGTGCGGATGATCTCGCGGAGGCGCTCGGCCTCCTCGCCCAGGTCGAAGGACTCCAGGCGGTCCTTGAGGGCCGCGGCGCCCATCGAGCCGGAGAAGTAGGTGCCGAAGCGGTCGCGCAGCTCGCGGTAGAGCAGCTCGTCGCCCTCCAGGTCCTGGACCTTGAGGTTCTTGAAGCGGGTCCAGACCTCGTCGAGGCGGTCGATCTCGCGCTGCGTGCGGTCGCGCAGCTGCTTCATCTCGCGCTCGGCGCCCTCGCGCACCTTGCGGCGCACGTCGGCCTTGGCGCCCTCGGCCTCCAGCTCGGCCAGGTCGGACTCGGCCTTCTTGGCCCGGGCCTCCAGGTCGGCGTCGCGCCGGTTCTCGATCTGCTGGCGCTCGACCGAGACGTGCGCCTCCAGGGACGGGAGGTCGCGCTGGCGGCGCTCGTCGTCCACCCAGGTGATCATGTAGGCGGCGAAGTAGATGACCTTCTCGAGGTCCTTCGGCGCCAGGTCGAGCAGGTAGCCCAGGCGCGACGGGACGCCCTTGAAGTACCAGATGTGGGTGACCGGGGCGGCCAGCTCGATGTGGCCCATCCGCTCGCGGCGCACCTTGGCGCGGGTCACCTCGACGCCGCAGCGCTCACAGATGATGCCCTTGAAGCGGACGCGCTTGTACTTGCCGCAGTAGCACTCCCAGTCCCGGGTGGGACCGAAGATCTTCTCGCAGAAGAGGCCGTCCTTTTCCGGCTTCAGCGTGCGGTAGTTGATGGTCTCCGGCTTCTTCACCTCGCCGTGCGACCACTGGCGGATGTCGTCGGCGGTGGCCAGTCCGATGCGGAGCTCGTCGAAGAAGTTGACGTCAAGCACTGGTCGTCAAGCCCTCTTTCGTGATTCGAGAGTCTGTCTGTTGGTCTGAGGGGGGCCTGGGGGTCGGGCCGGCCCGGGTTCTACTCCGGGCCGACCCGGCCTCCGTCAGACCTCTTCGACGCTGCTCGGCTCGCGCCGGGACAGGTCAATGCCGAGCTCCTCGGCGGCGCGGAACACGTCCTCGTCGCTGTCGCGCATCTCGATGGACTGGCCGTCCGAGGACAGCACCTCCACGTTGAGGCAGAGCGACTGCATTTCCTTGATGAGGACCTTGAAGGACTCGGGAATGCCGGGCTCGGGGATGTTCTCGCCCTTGACGATCGCCTCGTAGACCTTCACGCGGCCCAGGACGTCGTCGGACTTGATGGTGAGCAGCTCCTGCAGCGCGTAGGCCGCGCCGTACGCCTCGAGGGCCCACACCTCCATCTCACCGAAGCGCTGACCACCGAACTGCGCCTTACCACCGAGCGGCTGCTGGGTGATCATCGAGTACGGACCGGTCGAACGGGCGTGCAGCTTGTCGTCGACCAGGTGGTGCAGCTTGAGGATGTACATGTAGCCGACCGAGACCGGCATCGGGAACGGCTCGCCGGAGCGGCCGTCGAACAGCCGGGCCTTGCCGGTGGAGTTCACCAGGCGCTCACCGTCACGGGTGAGGGTGGTGTTGTCCAGCAGGCCGGTGATCTCGTCCTCGCGGGCGCCGTCGAAGACCGGGGTGGCGAGGTTGGTGCCGCCCTGGACCGTGTCGGCGCCGATCGCCTGGAGGCGCTGGGCCCACTCGTCGGCGAGGCCGGAGACGTCCCAGCCCTGCTTGGCGAGCCAGCCGAGGTGGATCTCCAGGACCTGCCCCGGGTTCATCCGGGACGGGACGCCCAGCGGGTTCAGGATGATGTCGACCGGGGTGCCGTCCTCCAGGAACGGCATGTCCTCGACCGGCAGGATCTTGGAGATGACGCCCTTGTTGCCGTGGCGGCCGGCCAGCTTGTCACCGTTGGTGATCTTGCGCTTCTGGGCGACGTAGACGCGGACCAGCTGGTTCACGCCGGGGGGCAGCTCGTCGCCCTCCTCGCGGTCGAAGACGCGGACGCCGATGACCTTGCCGGACTCGCCGTGCGGCACCTTCAGCGAGGTGTCGCGGACCTCGCGGGCCTTCTCGCCGAAGATCGCGCGGAGCAGGCGCTCCTCCGGGGTCAGCTCGGTCTCGCCCTTCGGGGTGACCTTGCCGACCAGGATGTCGCCGGTGACGACGTCGGCGCCGATCCGGATGATGCCGCGCTCGTCGAGGTCGGCGAGGACCTCCTCGGAGACGTTCGGGATGTCCCGGGTGATCTCCTCGGGGCCCAGCTTGGTGTCGCGGGCGTCGACCTCGTGCTCCTCGATGTGGATCGAGGAGAGGACGTCGTCCTGGACGAGGCGCTGCGACAGGATGATCGCGTCCTCGTAGTTGTGGCCCTCCCACGACATGAACGCCACGAGGAGGTTCTTGCCGAGGGCCATCTCGCCCTCGTCGGTGCACGGGCCGTCGGCCAGCACCTGGCCGGCCTCGACCCGGGCGCCCTCGTCCACGAGCACCTTCTGGTTGAAGGCGGTGCCCTGGTTGGAGCGGGTGAACTTGGCGGCCCGGTAGGTGTTGTACGTGCCGTCGTCGTTGGCGACGGTGACGTAGTCGGCCGAGACCTCCTGCACCACGCCGGCCTTGTCGGCGGTGATGACGTCCGCGGCGTCGACGGCGCAGCGGTACTCCATGCCGGTGCCGACCAGCGGCGCCTCGCTGCGCAGCAGCGGGACGGCCTGGCGCATCATGTTCGAGCCCATCAGCGCGCGGTTGGCGTCGTCGTGCTCGAGGAAGGGGATCATGGCGGTCGCGACCGACACCATCTGGCGCGGCGAGACGTCCATGTAGTCGATCTCGGTGCCGGGGATGTAGTCGATCTCGCCGCCGCGGCGGCGGACCAGGACGCGGGGCTCGGCGAAGGTCAGCTCCGCGGTGAGCGGGGCGTTGGCCTGCGCGATGACGTACCGGTCCTCCTCGTCGGCGGTCAGGTAGTCCACCGACTCGGTGACGACGCCGTCGACGACCTTGCGGTACGGGGTCTCGATGAAGCCGAACGCGTTGACCCGGCCGTACGAGGCCAGCGAGCCGATCAGACCGATGTTCGGGCCTTCGGGGGTCTCGATCGGACACATGCGGCCGTAGTGCGAGGGGTGCACGTCGCGGACCTCGAAGCCGGCCCGCTCGCGGGACAGACCACCGGGGCCGAGCGCGGACAGGCGGCGCTTGTGGGTCAGGCCCGACAGCGGGTTCGTCTGGTCCATGAACTGCGACAGCTGGCTGGTGCCGAAGAACTCCTTGATGGAGGCGACGACCGGCCGGATGTTGATCAGGGTCTGCGGCGTGATCGCCTCGACGTCCTGGGTGGTCATCCGCTCGCGGACCACGCGCTCCATGCGGGCGAGGCCGGTGCGGACCTGGTTCTGGATCAGCTCGCCGACGTTGCGCAGGCGGCGGTTGCCGAAGTGGTCGATGTCGTCGACCTCGATGACGATGTCGCGGCCCTCGTCATCGCGCCACTCGGTCTCGCCGGCGTGCAGCTTCACCAGGTACTTGATGGTGTTGATGATGTCCGGCTCGGTGAGCACGCCGGAGTCGAGCGACTCGGCGTTGCCCAGCTTCCGGTTCACCTTGTAGCGGCCGACCTTGGCGAGGTCGTAGCGCTTCGGGTTGAAGTACAGGTTCTCCAGCAGCGTCTGCGCGGCCTCGCGGGTCGGCGGCTCGCCCGGGCGCAGCTTGCGGTAGATGTCGAGCAGCGCGTCGTCCTGGCCCTGGGTGTGGTCCTTCTCCAGGGTGGCGCGCATCGACTCGTACTCGCCGAACTCCTCCAGGATCATCTCGGTGGTCCAGCCGAGGGCCTTGAGCAGCACGGTGACCGACTGCTTGCGCTTGCGGTCGATGCGGACACCGACCATGTCGCGCTTGTCGATCTCCATCTCCAGCCAGGCACCGCGGGAGGGGATGATCTTGGCGGAGAAGATGTCCTTGTCGGAGACCTTGTCCAGGGTGGAGTCGAAGTAGACGCCGGGGGAACGCACCAGCTGGGACACGACGACACGCTCGGTGCCGTTGATGATGAACGTGCCCTTGTTGGTCATGAGCGGGAAGTCGCCCATGAACACGGTCTGGGACTTGATCTCACCGGTCTCGTTGTTGGTGAACTCCGCGGTGACGAAGAGCGGGGCCGCGAAGGTGAAGTCGCGGTCCTTGCACTCGTCGATGGAGTTCTTCGGCGGCTCGAAACGGTGGTCCCGGAAGGTCAGGGACATCGACCCGCTGAAGTCCTCGATCGGGGAGATCTCTTCGAAGATCTCCTCCAGACCGGACTTGGTGGGGACGTCCTGACCGCTCTCCAGGGCAGCCTCGACCCGGGACTTCCAGGCCGCGTTCCCGAGCAGCCAGTCAAAGCTCTCGGTCTGCAGGGCCAGGAGGTTCGGGACCTCGAGGGGCTCCTTGATCTTCGCGAACGAGACGCGGAGCGGGGCGGTGGATGCGGAATTGTTCGAGGCGTTGCGCGGCGCGGCCAAGAGGGGGGTCCTTCCGAGGGCTCGGAGCTCACTACGCGCATACCGGCCGGGCCTTGCCGAGGCGGAAAACCCCAGGTCAGGACAGGGACCACTCCGGGCGACGAGTCACGGAGCAGCTAACAGGCAGCGCAAAGGGACAGTGTAGCCAAAGGCGACACTGCTAGCAAGCCCTGATTCGGAGACCGAATCGGACGCTCCTCCCGTACAACCGACAACCCGGGCAGTGATCCCTCACCGGCCGGGCCGTCGCACCCACTTCTGCGTCACCGGGAACCTTCCCAGTGCCGCCCCCGAATATGCATCGGCGGCGGTTCCGCTTGGGCACGCGCCTCGAGAATCGCGCGCCGCGTGCTGTTCGTCAAGGCCCGCACCAGGGTGTGGACCTCGCAGTGCCCATCGTCCGGACCGCTCCCCGCGTTACACGCTGCCTGCACCCGGGGGCCGACGGACAGCGATCACCCTACCCCCGGGCGCCGACAGGAGCCGAGTCCGGCTTGGGCCATCGGGAGCAACTCGTGACCCGCCCCCTCGGCCCGCCCCGGCCCGGGACATTCCGGCCCGGCCGGAAGAGAACCTCTCAGCGAGAGGAACGGGTCACTTGACGGTGACCTTGGCGCCGGCGCCCTCGAGCTGGGCCTTCGCCTTCTCGGCGACGTCCTTGGCGACCTTCTCCAGAACCTTCGCACCGGCGGTGTCGACGAGGTCCTTGGCCTCCTTCAGGCCGAGGGAGGTGAGGGCGCGCACCTCCTTGATGACCTGGATCTTCTTGTCGCCGGCACCGTCGAGGATGACGTCGAACTCGTCCTGCTCCTCGACGGCCTCGGCGGCGGCCGGGCCGGCGCCGGCGACGGCGGCGGCGACCGGCGCGGCGGCGGTGACGTCGAACTTCTCCTCGAACGCCTTCACGAACTCGGAGAGCTCGATCAGGGTCATGCCCTCGAACTGCTCGAGCAGGTCCTCGGTGCTGAGCTTCGCCATGATTGGCGTCCTTCCACTAAATCGGCAGGTGCCGGATGTACGGGTTGGCGGGCGTGCTTACGGGCCCGCTGGGACGGGAGTGGTTACTCCGCGTCCTCGGCGGGAGCCGGAGTACCGGCACCGCCCTGCTCGACCTTCTCGCGCAGCGCCTCGACGGTGCGAACGAGCTTGGACGGGAGCGCCTGGAACACGGCGGCAGCCTGGGAGGGCTTGGCCTTCAGGGCACCCGCCAGCTTGGCGAGCAGCACCTCGCGGGACTCGAGGTCCGCGAGCTTCTTGATCTCATCGGCGGACAGCGCCTTACCGTCAAGGACACCGCCCTTGATGATGAGAGCAGGGTTCTCCTTGGCGAAGTCACGCAGAGCCTTCGCCGACTCCACCGGGTCACCGGTGACGAAGGCGACAGCCGTCGGACCGGCGAACAGGTCGTCCAGCTCGGAGATCCCGGCCTCGTTGGCCGCGATCTTGGTCAGCGTGTTCTTCACCACGGCGTAATCGGCGTTGCCGCCGAGCGAGCGACGAAGCGTCTTCAGCTGCTTCACCGTGAGACCGCGGTACTCGGTCAGAACGGCGGCGCTGGAGGCACGGAACTTGTCCGTGATCTCGGCGACGTCGGCAGCCTTGTCGGGCCTGGCCATAGGCTTACGCCTCCTTCCGTGATGTCGAAGTCGGGCCGACCTTCGAGAAGTCGACCATCCAACGCCGCGGACCCCAGGAAGCGAAGAAGCCCCGGCGCGCAGGCGCACGGGGCTCGCAATGACCTCGACGGACCGAGAACGGCCCGGAGATCTCCACTTGGCTCCACAACCTGCGCGGGCGACCCGCACGGGTGCGGGCCCTTCGGCTGCCGTCCTCCCTCTCGGGCGCACGGCGACAACCAGCGGTCTTTGGCTCGGCCAGCCTAACGGGGGAGACCGGGTTTGACCAAATCGCCCTACGGGAAGGGCGGCGGGCTGCTCCCGGTGCCGGCGGCGGTGTCGGCCTCCGCGGGGGCCTGGACGGAGAGCGAGGAGCTGCCGAACTCGGTGTAGTCGACGGTGTCGACCACGGCGGCGGCCCGGCGCAGCCGGACCACCTGGTCGCTGTCGTTGAGCCACAGGTCGAGCACCACGTCGCCGGGGCCCAGCGCGGCCTCCAGCGCCTGCCGCCGGGCCGGGTCGAGCTGGCCCTGCGCGGCGGCGTACTGGGCGGAGGTCACGGTGGCCCGGTAGTGCTCGACGGTGCTGTCGAGCAGCTTCTCCTCGCCGACCAGCTGCGGGTCCGGCGCGGCCGCCGCGGCGGCGACCGCGACCACCGGGCTGAGCCGGTCGATCAGGTCGGCGTACGGGATCCGGCCGTTGGAGAACTTCTGCCAGTGCGGGCCGCCCAGCCTGGCCGCGCTCTCCGGATCGCCGCCCAGGTAGGCGGAGGTGTCCAGCACCATCAGCACCTGGCCGTCGTCCCCGCCCTGGTACTTCAGCACCGTCTTGGGCGCCCAGAACAGCGCGCCCTTGGCGCCCCCGCCGTCCAGCACCGCGGTGTACTCGGCCCGCCGGGCGTCGTGCAGCACCAGCTGGGCGGAGAGCATCACCCCGTGCGGGGAGCGGTCGGTGGGGGTGGGCTGGGCGGTGGGGGTGAGCCGGGCGGCGGACGGGGCGGCGCTGGTGGAGGGGGCCCCGCCGTCGGGGGACTTCGCCGGGGAGCCGCAGGCGGTGGCCGCCCCGGTGAGCAGCGCGGCCGCCAGGAAGGCGGCGGCCCAACGCGCCGGTGCGCCCATCGCTTCCTCCTCCTGCCGCGGCCGTCCGTCCCCTCACGATGCCACGCGGACCGCGGGCCCCCGGAGTCGCCCCCGGG
>NZ_JBHUWH010000289.1:0-10310 GCF_042670125.1 Kitasatospora sp. NPDC057198
CGCCCGGCTCCCGGCCGGACGGGCGGGGCGTCCGTCGCGGGGCCCGCGGCAGGACACAATGGGGGGCATGAACTCGCTCGCCCATCCGCAGTCGCGCTTCACACCGGTCGTCCGGGACCCGCAGGGCCCCCGGGAGTTGGTCGTCCTGGGGTCGACCGGTTCGATCGGCACCCAGGCCGTCGACGTGGTGCTCCGCAACCCCGACCGGTTCAAGGTGGTCGCGCTGTCCGCGGCCGGCGGCCGGGTGGAGCTGCTCGCCGAGCAGGCGCTCGCGCTGGGCGTGCGCACCGTGGCGGTGGCCGACCCGGCCGCCGAGGCGCCGCTGCGCGCCGCGCTGGCCGCGCGGGCCGGCGGCGCCCCGCTGCCCGAGGTGCTGGCGGGCCCGGACGCGGCGACCGAGCTGGCCGCGCTGGAGTGCCACTCGGTGCTCAACGGCATCACCGGCTCGATCGGCCTGGCCCCGACGCTGGCCGCGCTGCGGGCCGGCCGGGTGCTGGTGCTGGCCAACAAGGAGTCGCTGATCGTCGGCGGCCCGCTGGTCAAGGCGGTCGCGAAGCCCGGCCAGATCGTGCCGGTGGACTCCGAGCACGCCGCGCTGTTCCAGGCGCTGTCCGGCGGCACCCGGGCCGAGGTCCGCAAGCTGGTCGTGACGGCCAGCGGCGGCCCGTTCCGCACCCGCACCCGCGAGCAGCTGGCGGGCGTCACCCCGGCGGAGGCGCTGGCGCACCCGACCTGGGCGATGGGCCCGGTGGTGACGGTCAACTCGGCGACCCTGGTGAACAAGGGCCTCGAGGTGATCGAGGCGCACCTGCTGTACGACGTGCCCTTCGACCGGATCGAGGTGGTGGTCCATCCGCAGTCGGTCGTTCATTCGATGGTGGAGTTCACGGACGGCTCCACGCTGGCCCAGGCGAGCCCGCCGGACATGCGGATGCCGATCGCGCTGGGCCTCGGCTGGCCCGACCGGGTGCCCGACGCCGCGCCCGGCTGCGACTGGACCAAGGCCGCGACCTGGGAGTTCTTCCCGCTGGACGACGAAGCCTTCCCGGCGGTCGAGCTGGCCCGCGAGGTCGGTACGCTCGGCGGGACGGCCCCCGCGGTCTTCAACGCCGCGAACGAGGAATGTGTGGACGCTTTCCTGAAGGGCGCACTGCCCTTCACCGGAATCGTGGACACTGTGGCGAAGGTGGTCGCCGAACACGGCACCCCGGCGGCGGGAACTTCGCTCACGGTGGAGGACGTACTTCAGGCAGAGCACTGGGCCCGCGCCCGGGCCCGGGAACTGGCGGCAGGTTAGGGACGACGGAGGCGACGCGGTGGACAGGCTGATGTGGGTGCTGGGCGTCCTGATCTTCGTGGTCGGGCTGTTGTTCTCGATCGCCTGGCACGAGCTCGGCCACCTGTCCACCGCCAAGCTGTTCGGCATCCGGGTGCCGCAGTACATGGTCGGCTTCGGGAAGACGATCTGGTCGACCAGGCGCGGCGAGACCGAGTACGGCCTCAAGGCGATCCCGTTCGGCGGCTACATCCGGATGATCGGCATGTTCCCGCCCGGCGCGGACGGCCGGATAACGAAGCGCTCCTCCTCGCCCTGGCGCAGCATGATCGAGGACGCCCGGGAAGCCTCCTACGAGGAGCTGCAGCCCGGCGACGAGACCCGGCTGTTCTACACCCGCAAGCCGTGGAAGCGCGTCATCGTGATGTTCGCCGGGCCGGGCATGAACCTGATCCTGGCGATCGGGCTGTTCCTCACCCTGTTCATGGGCATCGGCGTCACCCGCTCCACGCCGACCGTCCAGTCGGTCAGCGAGTGCGTCGTCCCGGTCAGCGCCCAGACCGACACCTGCGCGCCCGGCGCCGAGAAGTCCCCCGCCAACGCGGCCGGGCTGCGGGCCGGCGACACCGTGCTGGCCTTCGGCGGCGTGCGGATCCACGACTACGACCAACTGCAGGCCCTGATCCGGGACTCGGCGGGCAAGCACGTGGACGTCGAGGTCCGGCACCGGGACGGCAGCACCCAGACGCTGGCCGCCGACATCAAGACCAACACCCTCGCCGCGCTGGACAAGGACGGGTACCCGATCAAGGGGCGGACCGTCACCGCGGGCTTCCTCGGCATCACCCCCGCCCAGGGCGTCCACCACCTGTCGGTCGGCGAGAGCGCCGACGAGATGGCGAAGATGGCGAAGCACGGCGTGGAGTCGCTCACCCAGCTGCCCGGCAAGATCCCCGGCCTGTGGCACGCCGTGGTCGACGGCGCCCCGCGCGAGCAGGACTCCCCGGTCGGCATGGTCGGCGCGGCCCGGCTCGGCGGCGACGTGTTCGCGATGGACCTGCCCGCCACCCAGCAGCTGGCCTTCTTCGTCCAGATGCTCGCCTACATGAACTTCATGCTGTTCCTGTTCAACATGCTGCCGCTGCTGCCGCTCGACGGCGGCCACATCGCCGGCGCGCTCTGGGAGTCGGTGCGCCGCACCGCCGCCAAGGTGCTGCGCCGCCCCGACCCCGGGCCGTTCGACGTGGCCCGGCTGATGCCGCTGGCCTACGTGGTGGCCGGGATCTTCGTCTGCTTCACCGGCCTCGTGATGGCCGCCGACATCGTCAACCCGGTGCGCATCAACTAGCCGCGCGCCACCCACGGCCGGGTGTGCCCCGCCGCCCGGCCGTGCCGTACCGTTGGACGCCGGGCGCCCGCCAGCACGGCGTGCGCGCCCCGGCACACCGACCTCTCCAGAGGAAACACCGCACACATGACCGCGATCTCGCTCGGTATCCCCTCCCTGCCGCTCAAGCCGCTGGCCCAGCGCCGCCACTCGCGTCAGATCATGGTCGGCAACGTGCCGGTCGGCGGCGACGCGCCGGTCTCGGTGCAGTCGATGACCACCACGCTCACCTCCGACGTCAACGCCACGCTGCAGCAGATCGCCCAGCTGACCGCCTCGGGCTGCCAGATCGTCCGGGTCGCCGTCCCCTCGCAGGACGACGCCGACGCGCTGCCGATCATCGCCAGGAAGTCGCAGATCCCGGTGATCGCCGACATCCACTTCCAGCCGAAGTACGTGTTCGCCGCGATCGACGCCGGCTGCGCCGCGGTCCGGGTCAACCCCGGCAACATCAAGGCGTTCGACGACAAGGTCGGCGAGATCGCCAAGGCCGCCAAGGACGCCGGGGTGCCGATCCGGATCGGCGTCAACGCCGGCTCGCTCGACAAGCGGCTGCTGGAGAAGTACGGCCGGGCCACCCCCGAGGCGCTGGTGGAGTCCGCGCTGTGGGAGTGCTCGCTGTTCGAGGAGCACGACTTCCGCGACATCAAGATCTCGGTCAAGCACAACGACCCGGTCGTGATGATCAACGCCTACCGGCAGCTCGCCGCCGCCTGCGACTACCCGCTGCACCTGGGCGTCACCGAGGCCGGGCCCGCCTTCCAGGGCACCATCAAGTCCGCGGTGGCCTTCGGCGCGCTGCTCGCCGAGGGCATCGGCGACACCATCCGGGTCTCGCTGTCCGCCCCGCCGGCCGAGGAGATCAAGGTCGGCATCCAGATCCTGGAGTCGCTGAACCTGCGCCAGCGCGGCCTGGAGATCGTCTCCTGCCCGTCCTGCGGCCGCGCCCAGGTCGACGTCTACAAGCTCGCCGAGGAGGTCACCGCCGGCCTCGAGGGCATGGAGGTGCCGCTGCGGGTCGCCGTCATGGGCTGCGTCGTCAACGGCCCCGGCGAGGCCCGCGAGGCCGACCTCGGCGTCGCCTCCGGCAACGGCAAGGGCCAGATCTTCGTCAAGGGCGAGGTGATCAAGACCGTGCCCGAGTCGAAGATCGTCGAGACCCTGATCGAGGAGGCCATGAAGCTGGCCGAGCAGATGCAGGAGGAGGGCGTCGAATCCGGCGCCCCCGTGGTCGTGGCCGCCGAGTGACGGCCTGAAGTCCCCCGGCGGGGCCGCCCCAGCGGGCGGCCCCGCCCGTTCGAGAGGTGCCCCCGTGCTCGACCGAGGTGTGATGCTGCCCGGCCCCTTCCAGGCCGCCCGGGCGCTCGCCGCCACCCGCGTGCTGGAGGCCCCCGACCTCGACGACGCGCTGGAGATCCTGCACCGCGACCCGGTCGCCAACGCCTTCGTCGCCACCCGGGTGGAGGCCGTCGGCCTCGACCCCTGGCGGCTCGGCGGCGAGATGTGGGGCTGGCACGACGCGCACGGGCGGCTGGACGCGCTCTGCTACGCCGGCGCCAACCTCGTCCCGGTGGGCGCCGGGCCGGAGGCCGTCCGGGCCTTCGCCGAGCGCGCCCGCCGGCAGGGCCGCCGCTGCTCCTCCATCGTCGGCCCCGCCGAGGCCACCGCGATGCTCTGGGCGCTGCTGGAGCGCTCCTGGGGCCCGGCCCGCGACGTCCGCGCCCACCAGCCGCTGATGGCCACCTCCGCCCCCGTCACCGAGGTCGAGCCCGACCCGCTGGTGCGCCGGGTCGACCGGTCCGAGATCGAGGCGCTGATGCCCGCCTGCGTCGCCATGTTCACCGAGGAGGTCGGCATCTCCCCGCTGGCCGGCGACGGCGGACTGCTCTACCAGGCCCGGGTCGCCGAACTGGTCTCCGGCGGACGCTCGTTCGCCCGCTTCGACGAGGACGGCCGGGTCGTCTTCAAGGCCGAGATCGGCGCCGTCACCGCCGCCGCCTGCCAGATCCAGGGCGTCTGGGTCGCCCCCGAGCACCGCGGCAGGCGGCTCTCCGAGACCGGCATGGCCGCCGTGGTCAACACCGCGCTCGCCGAGGTCGCCCCCGTCGTCTCGCTGTACGTCAACGACTTCAACGTCCGCGCCCGCGCCGCCTACCGCCGGGTCGGCTTCCGCGAGGTCGGCGCGTTCATGAGCGTGCTGTTCTGACCCGCCCTCAGGACGGCCGGGCCGGGTCGCGCAGCGGCAGGTGCGCACCCATCACCGCGTACGGGCGGGCCGTGTTCGGGAAGCGCACCGCCGACGCCAGGTCCCGGTAGCCGAGCGAGCGGTACAGCCGGCGGGCCGGGGTCTCCGCGTCGATCGCCGACAGGATCGACCGGTCCAGCCCCGAGCGCCCGCACAGCGAACGGATCAGCCGGGTGCCCACGCCCAGGCCCTGGAACTCCGGCAGCACGTGCAGCTCCGTCACCGCGAACACCCCGTCCAACCAGCCCTCGTGGCCGCGCGCCGCCAGGTACGGCTCGATCACCGTCGACCACCAGTGCGACCGCTGGTTCGGCATCCCGTACCCGAAACCCACCAGCCGCCCGCCGGCCATCGCGCCCAGCGCCACCACCCCCGGCTGCAGCGCGTGCCGCCCCACGATCGGCAGCCGCACCGCCACCTCGTGCGGCCCCAGCCCGAACGCGACCGCCTGGACCTCCAGCACGGCGGGCGCCCACGCCGCCAGGTCGATGGCCTCGATCGTCACCCCGGTGAGCTGCTCCATGAAGCGGGACGTTACTACCTGCCGCCGCGGGCGGCCGACCGCCCCGGCCTCACAGCCAGGCCGCGAACTCCAGCAGGAGCTCGGCCGCCGCCGCGTCGCCCGCCGCGAACGCCCCCAGCGCGGTGTCCACCGCCCGCAGCAGCGTCCACGCCCGGACCCGGTCGGCGGGCAGCTCCACCGCCTCCGCGAGCTGCGCCAGCCGCCGCCGGGCCGCCCCGCGCGGGCCCGGCGAGGCGGCCAGCGTGTCGATCCGGTCCAGCACCAGGCGGGCCAGGTCGTACGCCCGGTCGCCGACCAGCGGGCGCGGCGCCACCGCCAGCCACGGGGAGCGGTCCGCCGCCAGCACCCGGCCGTGCCGGAACTCCCCGTGCAGCAGCCAGTCGCCGCCCTCCCCGGCCAGCGCCACCGCCTCCAGCGCCTCGTCCACCAGCGGCCCGGTGCCGTCCGCCGCGGGCAGCGCGCGGCGCTCGGCGAGCCGGGCGGCGGCCCGCCCGGCGCGGTCGGCCAGCGTCTCGAACGGGTGCCCCGCCGGGGCCGGCACCCACAGCCGGTGCAGCAGGCTGGTGGCCTCCAGCATCGCCTTCGGCTCGGCGAGCGAACGCAGCGGGATCTCGCCGTGCAGCCGCTCCAGCAGCAGCGCCCCGTCCGCCTCGTCCAGCAGCAGCACCGCGCCCCGGCCCGCCCACACCCGCAGCGCGGCGGCCTCGGCGGACGGCCGGGCGACCTTCAGCACCACGGGCGCCAGGTCGTCCGCGCGGTGCGCGTACAGCACCACGCTGCTCCGGCCGCCCGGCTCGGCCACCCGCTCCGGGACCAGCCGCCAGTGCGCGAGCCGCCGTTCGACCAGCTCGGGCAACTCCGCCAGCCAGGCCGCTCCCTCGGGGGTGCCCTCCGCCCGCACCGACTCGACGAGACGCTCCGGGACGCTGAACCGCGCAGGTTGTGCCATGGGGACGATTATCCGGCCCGGGGCACAATCAGGGGCTCGGGGAACGGCGAGAGGCCCCGCCAGGGGCTCGGGGAACGGCGAGGCCCGGTCTGCTGACGGTTCATTGGTGGAGCGTGCATCGGCTTTCGGTTCTGTTACTGCACGCAGCAGCACGGACACTTCGATGGGCTCCGGCCGTCAGCAGCACGAGCCCGCCGTTCCCCGGGCCCCTGTCGGGGCCCATGCGCAGCACGGACTCGCCGTTCCCCGAGCCTCTGACGGGGCCCATGCGCAGCACGGACTCGCCGTTCCCCGAGCCCCTGGCGGGGCCTCCCTGATGCGCACTCACTGGTCGGTGGCGAGGCCCGGGAGGGCGGGGAGGTCGGCGCCCCAGTGGGCGGCGCGCAGGGCGGATTCGCGCAGGGCGGCGGCGGCCGGGTCGCGGAAGGCGGGGTGCGCGGCGAGGTCGGCGTAGGCGGCGGTGAGCTGGGTCTCCAGGTGGGCGGCCAGCCGGGCGGCGGAGTCGGCGTCCTTGACCGGGAAGGGGAGGCGGTAGCCGGCGGCCGCGGCGGTGGGGGAGGCGCCCCCGGCGGCCAGGACGCGCTGCCAGGTGTCGCGGCGGGCCTGGTGCGCGGCGTACGTGCCGCGGGCGTCCTCGCGCTGGGGCCCGGCGGGGAGGAAGGCGCCGACCACGCCGTAGCCGTAGACGGCCGCGTGCTCGGCGGCGAGGGCCGCCTGCAGGGCGTCGGCGTCGGCGGTGGGGAGCGGTTCGGGGGAGGACGAGGACGAGGCCGAGGGGGAGGGGACGGGCGCGGGGGCGGTGGTGTCGCCGAGGGCCGCCGCGTGGGCCGCGCCGGAGGCGGCGACCGAGGCGAGGGTGCGGGCCAGCGCCGGGGAGGCCGCGGCGAGGTCGGCCAGCCGCAGTTCGGCGGTGCGCCGTTCGGCGGCGGCCAGGTCGGCGACCGTCCGGGCCGGGGCGGAGGCGGTGGCGGAAGGGGAGGCCGAGGAGGAGGTGGAGGGGGAGGTGGAGGCGGTGGGGGACGGGGCGGCCGGGTCGAGGGCCGTGCGGTGCTGGAGCAGGTCCTCGCGCAGGTCGCCGAGCTTCCCGGCGTCGGCGGTGCCGGTGGCGAGGACGGCGTCGTAGTCCGCCAGCAGGGCGTCGGTGGCGGCGAGTTGACGCTCCCTCAGCGGGCGGTCGGGGTCCGCGGCACCCGACTGCGCGGGCCGGTCGGGGTGGTCGCCGGTGCAGCCGGTGAGCAGGTGGAGCCCGGTGAGCGCCCCGAGGGCCAGGAAGGTCCGGCGTGCGGGCAGGGGCATCGGGGCTCCAGCGGGATCGGTGGGGGCCGGGTGCCCCCCGTCGGGAGAATCTTTACCGGAGCCGCACAGGCCCCGTACGGAGCTTGGACGGTATCCGACCGTTGTGAGGTTCCTCGCAGGGGGTGCGGGCGGTCCGGGTCGGAATCGGCGGTTCGGGGGTTGACCCGATAGGCTTCGCGGTGAGTTAGCACCTTCGACAACAGCAGACGCGGCCGAGGAGTCACCCGGATGAGCACCACCCCCACTGACCGGCTGCGTGCCCTGTTGGAGCCGTTGGCCGCCGAGGCCGGGCTCGACCTCGAAGAGGTAAAGGTGACCCAGGCCGGCAACCGCCGCCAGGTGCAGATCGACGTGGACGCCGACGGCGGCGTCGACCTCGACGCGATCGCGGAGTTCTCCCGCCTGGTGAGCCAGCAGCTGGACGCCTCCGACCTGATGGGCGAGGCCCCGTACCTGCTGGAGGTCGGTTCGCCGGGTGCCGAGCGCCCGTTGAGCGAGCCGCGGCACTGGCGCCGGGCGACCGGCCGGCTGGCGGCGGTGAAGCTGGTGGACGGCGCGGAGCTGACCGCGCGGGTGCTGGAGAGCGACGAGGACGGCGCGCTGGTCGAGGTGCAGCCGGTGAAGGGGCGCGGCCGCCCCAAGGAGCGCCGACTGGAGTTCGCGGAGATCGCGCGGGCCCGGGTGCAGGTCGAGTTCAACCGCAAGGACGAGGAACTGCTCGACGCCGCCGCCGACATCGCGGACGTGGACGAAGAGGAAGAGGAGGCGTAGTCGTGGACATCGACATGAGTGCCCTGCGCGGGCTGGTCACCGAGAAGGGCGTGCCGTTCGACCTGCTGGTCGAGTCGATCGAGTCGGCCCTCCTCATCGCGTACCACCGCACCGAGGGCTCGCGCCGCCGGGCGCGGGTGGAGCTGAACCGCAAGACCGGTCACGTGACGGTCTGGGCGCTGGAGGACGCCTCCGAGCTGGAGGAGGGCGTCGAGCCGAAGGAGTTCGACGACACCCCGTCGGGCTTCGGCCGGATCGCCGCGTCCACCGCCAAGCAGGTCATCCTGCAGCGGCTGCGGGACGCCGCGGACGACCAGACCTTCGGCGAGTACGCGGGCAAGGAGGGCGACATCGTCACCGGTGTCGTCCAGCAGGGCAACGACCCGAAGAGCGTGCTGGTCGACATCGGCAAGCTGGAGGCCATCCTGCCGCCGCAGGAGCAGGTCCCGGGCGAGGACTACCGGCACGGCACCCGGCTGAAGTGCTACGTGGTGGGCGTGCGGCGCGGTGTCCGCGGCCCGTCGGTGACGCTCTCGCGCACCCACCCGAACCTGGTGAAGCGGCTGTTCGCGCTGGAGGTCCCGGAGATTGCGGACGGCTCGGTGGAGATCGCCGCGATCGCCCGCGAGGCCGGCCACCGCACCAAGATCGCGGTCTGGTCGCGCCGCCAGGGCCTGAACGCCAAGGGCGCCTGCATCGGCCCGAACGGCATGCGGGTGCGCGGCGTGATGGCCGAGCTGCACGGCGAGAAGATCGACATCGTCGACTGGTCGGAGGACCCGGCCGAGATGGTCGCCGCCGCGCTGTCGCCCGCCCGGGTGACGAAGGTGGAGATCGTCGACCTGGCCCAGCGCTCCGCCCGGGTGATCGTGCCGGACTACCAGCTGTCGCTGGCGATCGGCAAGGAGGGGCAGAACGCCCGCCTGGCCGCCCGGCTGACCGGCTGGCGGATCGACATCCGCCCGGACACCGAGGCCCCCGCCGGGCCCCAGTAGTCCGGAGAAGGAACCGGGCCGCGGCCCGGTAGCAACGTTGTCATGTGCCCCCGGGAATCTACTCGGCGGCGGCGAGTCCCTTCGGAGGGGTAGACTTGAACGTGTCTGGCCGGACGCATGTCCGGGCATGCCCTGAACGCACCTGCGTGGGCTGCCGCAAGCGCGCGGCCAAGCACGAGCTGCTGCGTGTCGTGGCGGGCGAGGACGGATGCGTCCCCGATCCCCGCGGCACTCTGCCGGGCCGGGGCGCGTATCTGCACCCCGACCCGAACTGCCTCGACCTCGCGGTCCGCCGCCGGGCGTTCCCCCGGGCCCTCAAGGCCCAGGGCGCGCTCGACCCCGGCGCCCTGCGGGAGCACCTCGGGGCGGGAGCAGATCCGGCCGACCGGCAGTCGGCCCACTGACGGGCCTCGCGCCCGGCAACACGCACCAGCGCACGGCACGTGGCACGCCGCCGTGCGCCCCAGTCAGGTACCTCGCGAGATGGAAGTAGGTCGAGATTGCGATGAGCACTCGATGAGTACGCGATGAGTACGCCCATGAAGTAACGGCAGTCCGGCGGACGAATACCCCGGACGCATAGACAGGAGCGAAGTGGCTAAGGTCCGGGTATACGAACTCGCCAAGGAGCTTGGCTTGGAGAGCAAGGCCGTCATGGCCAAGCTCACCGAGCTGGGCGAGTTCGTGCGTTCGGCGTCCTCGACGATCGAGGCGCCGGTCGTACGCAAGTTGACTGACGCTTTGGGAGCGACCCCGCCGTCCGGCGGCGCGTCCTCCGCGAAGCCGGGCCCGCGGAAGCCCGCGGCGCCCCAGCCGTCCGGCGGTGCCGGTTCGGCCGCGCCCAAGCCGGGCGCCCCCACCCCCGGCC
>NZ_JBHUWH010000290.1:0-10283 GCF_042670125.1 Kitasatospora sp. NPDC057198
GTACCGGGTTGAACGGTACGGCCCTCGCGTCCGGGTGTGGGGTGCCCCGTTCCCGCCCTCGTCGTCACGGATCTGCACGCGGTGGTGAGGTGTGCGCTGTGCGCCGTCACCTGTGCGCGGTGCTGAGCTGCACTGTCGTTGGGGAATTGAACCCCGGCGTTGCTCTCCACGCACCGGTGGCCGGAATCCGCCGGCCTCGGTCCGTGCACGCCTCCGTGGCAACTACCTGCTCTCCCACACCCTGCTCGTGGGGACTGCCGGCCGATGGCCGGGTCAGTCCTCGATCAGGTCGACCTCCCAGTTGGTGCGCTGGATCAGGGTGTCCACCTCACGGATCTCCTTGGCCAACTCGTCGGCCCGCGAACGCAGTTCGGCCACCGGGAGGGCGGAGAGGATCCGCAGCTCGGAGCGCAGTTGCCGGACGGCCCCGCGCTGGTCGCGTCCGGAGGCGGCGTCGGCGGCCGAGGTGATCACCGAGTGCCGCAGCCGCAGCACGTCCCGACGGGCGAGCGCGTCGGTGAGCGTGCCGCCGCCCTCGACCAGCACGGTGGAGTTGGTCCGGTTGATCCGGCGGATCAGCGACTCCAGCTCGTCCAGCACCTCCCCGGACCGGGCCAGCACCTCCGCCGCGTCCTCGGCGGGCTCCTCGCCCTCCTGGTAACGGGCACTGCCGACGACCCGCGTCCGCAACTGCTCCACCTGCCGCACCGCGGCCGCGCGCTGCGCGAGCGCCTCAGCGAGTTTCACCCTGCCACCACCCCGTACGTACCGTTGATCGTCGGTCAAGTATGCCCGCCGCCACCCCGCTCAGGACGCAGCGGGGCCGGTGCTCCCGCGCGGCACCAGCACCGGCGTCCCCGCCGGGCGGGACGGGGCGCGGCCCTCGTCGATGAGCTCCAGCAGGCAGCGGGCCACCTCCTCGCCGACCTCTCCCCCGCCCCCGGCAACCCACCGACCCACCGACCCACCAACCCCTGTACCTCCCAGGGCACTTACGCCGTCGGCGCCGGGCCGGTGCTCCCGCGCGGCACCAGCACCGGCGTCCCCGCCGGACGCGACGACGCACGCCCGCCGTCAATGAGCTCCAGCAGGCAGCGGGCCACCTCCTCGCCGACCCCTCCCCCGCCCCCGGCAACCCACCGACCCACCAACCCCTGCACCTCCCAGGGCACTTACCCCGTCGGCGCCGGGCCGGTGCTCCCGCGCGGCACCAGCACCGGCGTCCCCGCCGGGCGGGACGGGGCGCGGCCCTCGTCGATGAGCTCCAGCAGGCAGCGGGCCACCTCCTCGCCGACGGCGAACGGGTCGTGGCTGAGGGCGGAGAGCTGCGGGCGGGTGATCCGGCACAGGTCGGAGTCGTCCCAGGCGACCAGCGAGACGTCCTGCGGGACGCGCAGGCCGAGTTCCTCGGCGACGGCGATCGCGGCGACGGCCATGATGTCGTTGTCGTAGACGATCGCGGTGGGCCGTTCGGCGGCCGTCAGCAGGGTGCGGGTGGCCCGGGCTCCGGCGTGCGCAGACAGGTCGGTGGGCAGGCTGCGGGCCGTGACGGCGGGGAGTTCGGCGGCGGTCGCGGTGAACGCGTCCCCGCGCAGCAGCGTGCGGCCGAGCGCCTCGGGGCCGGTGACGTGGGCGATCCGGCGGTGGCCGAGCAGCGCCAGGTAGCGGACGGCCTCGGCGATCGCCGCCGCGTCGTCCGTCCACACCGCCGGGAACGGGCCCGACAGCGCGGGCTGGCTGACCGCGACGGCGGGCATCCCGAGCTTGTGCACCGGCTCCAGCCGGGGGTCGGCGGCGACCACCCCGACCAGCACCGAACCGTTCACCCGCCCGGACTGCCACCACTGCCGGTACAGCGCGATCTCCGCGTCCCGGTCCGGGACGCTGTGCAGCAGCAGCGCGCACGGCCGCTCCGCGAGCACCTGCTCGATGCCGCCGATCAGCGCCATCTGCACCTGGTCCAGCCCCGGTCCGCCCCGGGTCAGCGCCATGCCGACGGTGTGCACCCGGTCGCCCTGGGCCAGCGAGCGGGCCGCCAGGTTCGGCGACCAGCCGAGTTCGCGGGCCGCTTCGACGATCCGCCGCCGCGTCGCGTCGGAGACGCCCGGCCGGTCGTTGAGGGCCAGCGAGACCGCCCCCGCGGACACCCCGGCCCGCGCCGCCACGTCCCGGATGGTCACCCGGCGCTGCATCCTGCTGCTCACCCCGTCCCTCGCGTACCCGCCACCTGCGGGTCCCCATCCTGTCAGGTCCCCGCCGCCGGGCGGCACATCGGCTCCTGGTAGCGTCGCAATCTTCGCCGGACGGACCCGGCGGAGTACCCGACGGGGACCGGCATGACGACCGCGCAACAGCGCCTGCACCACGCCCTGGACGCCCTCGGCCGCACCGCCCGCCCCGGACCGGCGGTCGACGGCTGCGGACACTGCTACGCCCCGGAGGAACTCGCCCTCCTCTCCGGGCCGCCCGACCTGATCCCGGACCGGCTGCTGCACTCGGTGGCCGCGAAGAGCCCCGACCACTGGGTCGACTTCCCCACCCTCTACCGCCGCCTCGCCCCGCGCCTGCTACGGCAGTTGACCACCCGTACGCTGGCCGTCGACGGCCCCCTGATCGCCGCCCGGCTGGTCTCCGCCGACTGGACCTCCTGGCACCGCGCCGAACTCGTCCGGGACGTCCTGGACGCCTGGTGGCCCGCCACCCTCGCCGACCCCACCGCGAACGCCGCCGAAGTCCTGGAGACCGTCGCGGTCGTCACCGGCACCGCCACCCCCTGGCTCACCACCTGGGCCGGGACCCGCACCCCGACCGCCGAACACCACCTCACCCGCACCGTCGACGACTGGCTGCACCTCGCCCGCCTCCCCGACCTCCGCCTCGGCTTCTACGGCGAACTCCCGGTCGGCCCCGAGGTCGCCGCCTGGATCGCCGACCTGCCCCCGCACCTCCTCGACGCGGACCAGCGCTACTGGCTGCACACGCTCTACCAGGCGTAGAAGACCGACGGGACGCGCACGTACCGGGCCCGGGGGACGGCGGGGCCGTGCCGCTGACGGCCGGAGCCCGTCGAGGCGTCCGTGCTGCCGCGTGTCCCGGACGGAACCCGAAGCCGGTGCGCCGGGCGGCAGTGCACCGCCCGCGGACCGGGCCTCGCCGTTCCCGGTGCCCCGGGCGGCGCTCTCAGCGCCCCCCGGGCGGTGTCTCGCCCGAGCCGCGCGGGATGAGCAGCGTCGGGATCTCCAGCCGCGCCGGGGGCGTGGCTTCTCCCGCCAGGCGGTCGAACAGCCGGCGGGCGGCGAGCGCGCCGAGGGCGACCGGGTCCTGGGCGACGACGGTGAGCCCGGGGGTGAGCAGGTCGGCGAGTTCGAGGTCGTCGAAGCCGACCAGGGCGGGGCGGGCCCCGCCGGGGAGGTGGTGGAGGGCGGCGAGGGTGACGCGGTTGTTGGCGGTGAACAGGGCGGTGACGGCGTCGGGGCCGGTGGTGAGGCGGTGGACGGCGGCGGCGACCCGGGCGCGGTCGGTGGGGCCGCAGTCGATCCACCTCTCGTCGACGGGGAGGCCGGCGGCGGCCATCGCCTCGCGGTAGCCGCGGGCGCGCTCGGCGGCGGTGTGGATGGTGGGGAGGTCGCCGACGAAGCCGATCCGGCGGTGGCCGTGGGCGATCAGGTGGGCGGTGCCGGCCTTCGCGCCGCCGGCGTTGTCGCTGAGGACGGCGTCGGCGGCGATGCTGCCGGGGCGGTCCAGGAAGACCACGGGGGTGCCGGACTCGACTTCGGGCAGCAGGTAGCCGTGGTCGTCGCCGGCCGGGACGACGATCAGTCCGTCGACCCGGCGGGCGCAGAAGGCGAGGGCCAACTCCTTCTCACGGTGCGGCTGTTCGCCGCTGGAGCCGGTGAACAGCAGGCAGCCCTCGGCGGCGGCGACCTGTTCGACGGCGCGGGAGAGCGCGGAGGAGAACGGGTCGCTGATGTCCTCCAGCAGCAGGGCGACGCTGGCGGTGCGGCCGGTGCGCAGCAGCCGGGCGCTGTCGTTGCGCCGGAAGCCGAGCGTCTCGATCGCGGCCTGGACGCGGGCGGCCATCTCGGCCGTGACGCCGCTCTCGCCGTTCACCACCCGGGAGACCGTCTTCAGCCCGACCCCGGCCGCCGCCGCGACGTCCTTCATGGTCGGGCGGGCGCCGCGGGTGCTGCTGGTGGGGCTGCTGGTCATGTCAGGGAGGATAGTGCGCGCACCGCCCCGCCCGGCAGGCCCGCCCCCTCCCCGGTCCCTCCCCGTCCGCTTCCGGCCGCCGGCGGCTGAACGACGGCCGGACGGCTCAGCCCGGGGTCTGCCACGCCCGGGTGGCGACGCCGCCGAGCCGGGCGGCGGCCTTGCGCGGGTCGCCGGTGCGGACGGGCTGGTCGACCTCGTGGTCGTGGCCGAGCAGGCCGAGTTCCTCCTCCACCATCCGGGCGGCCCGGTACGCCTCGGTCGTGATCGGGAGCGCGGCCCCGCCGGGGTACCGGTACGGGATCTCGATGCTCGCCCCGTCGCCGGTGTAGAGGAGTTGGAAGACGCCGTCGGGGCCGTACCGCCAGAACTCCAGGCGGGAGGGGTACTCCGCGGCCTCGCCGGGCCCGATCTCGGCGGTGATCCGCCGCAGCAGCCGCTCCCAGTCGGCCCGGCGGTCCTCCGTCACGCTGTGGGGGTGGCAGTCGTCCCCGCCGGTCTCGGCGGCCCAGGCGTCGTAGGCGGCGTTCTGCTCGGCCTGGACGGCCTCCGGGGTGCTGCCCTCGGGCACCCGCCAGAACGAGATCTCGTACGTCATGCGGCCGACCCTACGGAGCCCGTCCAGCGGATTTCGGCGGCCGCTCCCCGGCCGGGGTCAGGCCGCGCCGGTGACCAGGCTCAGCCAGGCGTCGGCGAGCAGGCCGTGGCCGAGCGGGGTGGGGTGGACGCCGTCGAGGGTGATCAGGGCGGGGTCGCCGGCGGTGCGGGCGGCCTGGTTGAGCAGGCCGTCGGCGGCGAGCAGCAGGGCGTCGTGCTCGGCGGCGAGGCGGCGGACGGCGTGGATGCGCGGGTCGAGGTCCCCGCGCCAGGTCCACTGCTCGGGGGTGACCGGGACGAGGAAGGGTTCGATCAGGACGAGCCGGGGCGCGCAGTGGGCGTGCAGGCGGCGCAGCAGTTCCCGGTACTCGTCCTCCCAGGCGTCGACGGGGCTGGGCAGGCCGCTGTCGTGGTGGCGCCAGGTGTCGTTGACGCCGATCAGCAGCGAGACGAGGTCCGGCCGGTGGGCGAGGGTGTCGGTGTCCCAGCGGGCGCTCAGGTCGGCGAGGCGGTCTCCGCCGATGCCGCGGTTGAGGACGGTGGGGGCGCCGGGGAGGGCGGGGGCGATCAGGGCGGCGTAACCGTGGCCGAGGTGGTCGGGGCGGGTGCGGTCGCGTCCGGCGTCGGTGATGCTGTCGCCCTGGAACAGGACGGTCGTGGCGGCGGGCTGCATGCGGGCTCCTGGGGCGTGGCGGGGACGTGCGGTGCCCGCCGTCCGGGATGACGGTCACCGGGCGGCGGGCGGTTCGGGACGGGATCAGGTGGTTCGGGGCGGGATCAGGTGGTTCGGGACGGACACTACGGCTTCTGCCCGCCCGCGCCGGGTTCACCGCTCCCGCGGCACCCTCGCCCGGAAGACCGTCGCGTCCCCGGTCAGCCGCAGCGGTCCGCTCGCGGCGGGGACGTACGCGGATTCGCCCGGCGCGAGGGCGGGGCCGGGGTCGGAGCCGGAGTCGGGGCCGTCGTCCAGGCGGGCGGTGCCGCGGACGCAGAGCAGGATCTGCGGGCCGTCGTCCTCGACCACGACGGTGGCGGGGGTGCCGAGTTCGATCCGGGAGAGGGCGAACTCGGCGGCGGGGGTGCGGAATTCGAGTTCGCCGGGGCCGGTGGGGACGGCGGGGGCGCGGCGCGGGGCGGTGGGGCGGAAGTCGACGACCTCGGCGAGGGCGGCGGTGTCGACGTGCTTGGGGGTGAGTCCGCAGCGCAGCACGTTGTCGGAGTTGGCCATGATCTCGACGCCGAGTCCGCGCAGGTAGGCGTGCGGGACGCCGGCGTCGAGGTAGAGGGCCTGCCCGGGGCCGAGCCGGACGTGGTTGAGCAGCAGGGCGGCCAGGATGCCGGGGTCGCCGGGGTAGTCGCGGGCGGCGTCCAGGCAGGCGGCCCAGGTCGCCGCGTCCGGGTCGCCGCTGTCCACCAACTTCCGCATGGCAGCGGGTAGTTCGGCGGCAGCCTGCTCGCCCCGGGCGCGGTCCTCGGTGAGGGCGGCGGTCAGGACGGTGCGCAGGGCGGTCCCGGCGGGGGCGGTGCGCAGGGTGGCGATCCAGGGGGCGAGGACGGGGAGGTCGAGGCGCTGCCAGAGCTCGGCGCTGGCGCGCGGGTCGCGGAAGCCGCAGAGGGCGTCGAACTCGCCAAGGGCGCAGATCAGTTCGGGTTTGTGGCTGCGGTCGCGGTAGATCCGCCGGGGGTCGTCGAGCGGGAGTCCGGCGGCATCCTCGGCGGCGTACCCGGCTTCGGCCTGGGCGGTGCTGGGGTGCACCTGGACGGAGAGGGCGTGGTCGGCGGCGAGCAGCTTGAGCAGGAAGGGCAGTCGGGGGCCGAAGCGGTCGGCGGTGCGGGGGCCGAGTTCGGCGGCGGGGTCGCGGGCGATGACGGCGTCGAGCGGTTCGGGGCCCCGGCCGCGGTCGATCCGGGAGGGGGTGGCGGGGTGGGCGCCCATCCAGAGTTCGGCCTCGGGTTCGCCGGTGGGCGGGCGTCCGGCGAGGTGGGCGAGGGCGGTGGTGGAGCCCCAGGCGTAGCGGCGGATCGTGGTGTCGAGCAGGTCGGCGGTCATCGGGTGTACTCCGGGCGGGTGGTGCCCCGGCCCGGCCCCGGACTTCCTTACCCTCAGAGGGAGTCGGGGACGGGCCGGGAGTCTGCGGGCGAGGCGGTCAGTGGACGGCGGCGGGCGGGGCGGTCAGCGGGCGGCGCCGGGCGGGGCGCTGCTGCCGCGCGGGACGAGGACGGGGGTGGGGGCCGGTCCGGCGGGCCGGCCGCGGTGTTCGATGACGTCGAACAGGGTGCGGGCGACCAGCGCGCCGTAGCCGTGCACGTCGTGGCTCATCGCGGACAGCGCGGGGTGGGTGAGCCGGCACAGCTGGGAGTCGTCCCAGGCGATCAGCGACAGGTCGGCGGGGACGTGCAGGCCGAACTCGGCGGCGACCGAGATGCCCGCGACGGCCATGATGTCGTTGTCGTAGATGATCGCGGTGGGGCGGTGCGCGGAGGCGAGCAGCATCCGGGTGGCGCGGGCGCCGGCCTGGCCGGAGAAGTCGGTGGGGACGCTGCGCGGCGGCTCCAGTCCGAGCTGTTCGGCGACGGCGGCCAGCGCCCTGGTGCGGATCGCGGTGTGGCCGAGGTCGGGATCACCGCCGACCCGGGCGATCCGGCGGTGGCCGAGCATCGCGAGGTAGCGGACGGCGTCCTCGACGGCGGCCGAGTCGTCGGTCCAGACGGCGGCCAACTCCCCTCCGGCCAGGCCGGGGTGGCCGGCCGCGACGGTGGGCATGCCGAGGGCGGCGAGGGCGGGGATCCGCGGATCGGCCTCGGTGAGGTCGACCAGGACGGAGCCGCTGACCCGGCGGGTGCGCCACCAGGTGCGGTGCACGGCGATCTCCTGTTCCCGGTCGCGGACCAGGCGCAGCAGCAGGGTGGCCGAGCGTTCCTCCAGCACGCTCTGGATGCCGGAGATGAACTCCATGTAGAAGGGCTCCAGGCCGAGTTGGCGGGCCGGGCGGGTGATGACCAGCCCGACGGTGTCGCTGCCGGGGGTGAGCCGGGCCAGGCTGCGGGCGGCCTGGCTGGGCACCCAGCCGAGCTGTTCGGCGGCGGCCCGGATCCGCTCCCGGGTGGCGCTGGACACCCCGGGCCGGTCGTTCAGGGCCAGTGAGACGGCCCCGGCGGAGACCCCGGCGAGGGCGGCGACCTCCCGGATGGTGACGCGTCCGCTCACCGCGCCGCCTCCCGTACCCGCCCGACCGCTCCCCCGTACGCCCGTCCCGCCCGTCCCGCCCGTACCCCGTGCGTCCGGCCGGTGCGCCCCCCGCGCGGCGGCACCGCGGCGCAGGTGCGGTGCCGCCGTTCGTTCCCCCCGGTGCGGCGGCTCACTTGCTGGAGCCGGCGGCGAAGCCGGCGTAGATGAGGCGCTGCAGGGCGAGGAAGACGACCAGGGTGGGGAGGATGACCAGGATCGCGCCGGCCGAGATGATCTCCCAGTTGACGCCGAACGGGCCCTGGAAGCGGAACAGCGAGGTGGAGATGGTGCCCAGGTCGGTGGAGGGCATGTACAGGAACGGGATGAAGAAGTCGTTGTAGACCGTCACGCCCTTGACGATCACCACGGTGGCGATGGCCGGCTTGAGCATCGGCAGGATGATCCGCCAGTAGATGGTGAACGAGTTCGCCCCGTCCAGCCGGGCGGCCTCGTCGAGGGAGACCGGGATGGAGCGGATGAACTGCAGGAAGATGTAGATCGAGATGATGTCGGTGCCCAGGTAGAGCAGGATCGGCGCCCAGCGGGTGTTGAACGCGCCCAGCTCGTTGACGATCTGGAAGGTGGCGACCTGGGTGGTGACCGAGGGCACCAGGCTGGCGAGCAGGAACGCGCCCATGACGAGCTTCTTGAACCGGAACTCGAAGCGGTCGATCGCGTAGGCGGTCATCGAGCCGATCAGCACGGTGCCGGTGACGGACACCAGCAGGATGATCCCGGTGTTCAGGAAGGCGGGCATCATGTTGCCCTGGGTGAAGGCGATGCGGAAGTTCTCGAAGTTGAACCAGTTCGAGGGCAGGTCGAGCGGCCCGGTGGCCAGCGCCTCCTTCCGGGTCTTCAGCGAGGTGAACAGGATCACCAGCAGCGGCACCAGCACCACGGCGCTGGCCAGCACCAGGGACAGGTACTTGGCGCCGGACGCGGCGGCGGAACGGGCGTGGAAGCGGCGACGGTTGTTCGTAACGGCGTTGGTGGTCACGACAGTTCCACCCTCTCCTCCGGCACCAGGCGGCGCTGGATCCAGGTGACGATCAGGATCAGGACGATCAGCACGACGGCGCTGGCCGAGGCGAGCCCGAACTTGTCGAATTTGAACGCCATGTTGATGCTCTGGATGACGAAGGTCTGCGAGCCGTTGGAGCCGCCGGTCATGATGTACGGGATCTCGAAGACGGCGAGCGAGCCGGAGACCGCGAGGATCGCGCTGAGGCTGATCACCGGCTTGATGCTGGGCGCGATGATGTGCCGGAACTGCTGCCAGCGGTTGGCGCCGTCCAGCGCGGCGGCCTCGTACAGGTGCGGCGGGATCGACTGGATGGCGCCCAGGAACAGCACCAGGTTCAGGCCGGTGTAGCGCCACACCGACACGCCGGCCAGCGACTTGTTGACCAGGTCCGGGTCGCCGAGCCACTGGTGCTTGCCGTGCACGCCGATCATCGACAGCAGCGAGTCGAGGGTGCCGTGCGGCTGGAAGAAGAACAGGAAGACGAACCCGATCGCGACGCCGTTGATCAGGTACGGGAAGAACAGGATGCCCTTGAACAGGTTCCGGAAGCGGGTGTTGAAGCTCAGCACGGTGGCGAAGTACAGGGCCAGCGCGATCTGCAGCACCGCGGCGACCAGGTAGACGCCGGAGACCAGGAAGACCTTGAACAGCTCGGGCCGGGTGAACAGGTCGGTGTAGTTCTCGAAGCCGACGTTGTTGCGCTCCGGGCTGATGCCGTCCCAGTCGGTGAAGCTGTAGCCGATCATGTCCCCGATCGGCAGGTAGGTGAACGTCACCAGGAACACCAGCGGTACCAGCAGGTACAGCCAGGGCGTGAACCACCAGTGGCGGCGCAGAGCCTTGCGCCGGGGAGCGCGGCGCAGGCCGGCCGGAGCGGCGCCGCCGGCCGGCGCGGCCTGCGCGGGGGGCTTTCCGGCGCCCCGGTCCCTCTGCAGTGCAGTCATCTTCCGTTCCTTCTCAAGTCCTGACACCTGGTGGGCGGCACGGCCCTGCCCGTACTCGTCAGGGCGGGGGCAGGGCCGGGCCGCTCGGTCAACTCGACCGTTGCGGTCAGCCGTTGACGGTCTTCTGGGACTCGGACCACTTCTTGTCGAGCTCGGCGAAGTAGCCGTCCCGGTCGCCGGAGGCCGCGCCGCGGGCGATGTCGACGAGCTTCTGCCGGTAGTCCGGGGCGTCCAGGTTGATCTCCGCGCCCTTGTCGATCTTCTTGACGGTGGCGGACTT
>NZ_JBHUWH010000291.1:0-10268 GCF_042670125.1 Kitasatospora sp. NPDC057198
GCCGGGCCAGTCGTTGCCGCCACCCTGGTACGGCAGGGTGGCGGCAGTCCCGGTTTTCCCCGAACGGGGGACAACAGCAGCCGTCAGACGCGCCGGCGGGACCAGAACGGGGTAACCAGGAGGATCAGCACGGCGGCCGCGCCCACCTGGAAGGCGTGCCGGATCCAGTCGACGCCGTCGGTGTCGGCGACGCCGAACGCGCTCGCCAGGAAGTTGCCGATGATGCCGCCGACGACGCCCAGCAGGATGGTCAGCCACAGCGGGATCGGCTGCCGACCGGGAATGACCAGCTTCGCCAGCAGGCCGATGATCAGACCGGCGATGATCGCCCACAGGATCGACATGGGGTTCCTCCTCGTCTCGTGGATGCGCGGCCGGACGCCGCCGCGGCACCCGCATGCCCCGCCGGACGCCCCCGATGCCTGCTCGGGCCACCGGATTTCCGACCGGACCGGACCGGCATGGACCGGCGGCCACCGGGCAACCGCCCCGAGCGGCCGGGGCGGAACACCCGCCCGTCCGGGGGCCGTTCGAGCGGAGGGACGAGCATGAGCGAGCAGCGACAGGACGACCAGCGGCAGGACGGCCAGCGGCAGGACGGCCAGCGGCAGGACATCGACCTGTGGACCTACCGGGACGCGTCCGGCCACCGGGTGGGCGCCGACCTGGTCGGGTTCCACGTGCTGGCCGAGGACGGGCCGATCGGCAAGGTGGACCGGATGGCGGAGGACTTCGGGCCGCAGTACCTGGTGGTCGACACCGCGCCGTGGATCTTCCACCACCGCGTCCTGCTGCCCGCCGTGACGGTCCGCGAGGTCGACCCGGAACAGCGCACCGTCCGGGTCGACCGCACCAAGGAGGAGATCGGCGCCGCCCCGCCGCTGGTGCGGGCCGAACAGCACACCGACCACGACCTGCGGGCCGAACTGGCGCTCTACTACGGGCCGTTCTACGGCAACCGGCTGCCCTGAGGGGCTCGAGACACCACGGACGACCTCGCCGGCCGAGGAGTACCGCAAGCTCACCGGCGGCAGCGAACCGCTCTACGGCGACTACACGTGGCTGCTGGAGCACGGCGAGCACGTCGCCCGGGAGCCGGGCGACGCGCTGTTCCTGCCCGAGCGGGTCTTCCACGTCGGTCGGCAGAGCGGGTTCTCGGTCTCCGTCGCCGCCCCCTCCACGCCTTCCCCGGCGCCGCCGCCGCGTTCGACGACGACGCCCTCGCGCCCGGCACGAGCGTCGCGGTCCGCGCCCTGGTCGACCCCCTCGTCCCCTCATCCGGCGTCAGGAGCCGGGGTGCGCAACCGATGCAACGGCGCTGCGTCAGGTGCGACGTGTGTCGGGCGGTGGATCTTCCCGGTGCAGCGCACCCGGTGCCGGCGGCTCGGGTGGCTACTCCCGAGTGCCCCCGAGCAGGCGGGCCACGGTGGCCGCGAGCTCGCGCAGCAGTCCGGGGGGAGCCGCTTCCTTGCGCAGCCGGAAGTCGAACTCGGTGTGTCCGTCGCGGCGGTGGATGCGGATGTCCACCTTGGTCTGCAGCCAGGCGACCAGCGCGCCCAGCAGCACGGTGCCCACCAACGCGGCCTCGACCGACATCTGCTCGTCGGCCGGCGGATCGGAGAGCACCTCGGCCGCGCGGCTCGAGGTGTCCGGGTCCTGGAGCAGGTGGACGAGCAGCTGGCGGGCGGCCCGACGGCCGTCTTCGCCGGCGATCCCGAAGGTGCGGGCCCGCTCGCCGCCGGCCGCCATCAGAGCGGTAACCAGGGACTGTGCCTCGTCGGCGTCCAGCGGAGTGCGGGCCGGGTCGGTGTCGCCGAGTTCCTCGGTGATCTCCTGCAGCGACAGGACCACGGAACGGTCGGACAGGGCCTCCGGTGAGGCGGCGGTCATGTTTGTCTCCCTTCGCCGAACAGAGCAAGCGCGGCCCAATGGTAGGGATGGGACTCCCACGGGTGCGCGGGCCGGTCGATCAGGTTGCGCTGCGCCGCCCAGAAGCACCGCCAGAGCGGATCTCCGGGCCGGGCGGCCAGGTTCCGGTAGAAGTCGGTCAGCAACCGCCGCGAGCTGTCCTCATTGCAGTTCCAGAGCGAGGCCACCACGTTGCCGACCCCGGCGTACAGCAGTGCCTGGACCATCCCTTCCAGCAGGCCGCCCGAGAGCTGGTCGCGCTTTCCGGTCGAGCAGGCGCGCAGGGTCAGCAGGTCGGTGCTCGTGGCGGTGCGGGCGATGTCGCGGGCGGTCAGCAGGTGGCTCAGCCGGGTGGTGACGGGGAGCCTGTCGAGCAGTTTGCTGGGTCTGCTGCCTCCGTGGGCGAGCAGCACGCCGGAGTCGAGGGGTTCGGCAGTGTCGAAGTAGCCGTGGCAGGTGAGGTGGGCGATCCGGCTCCCGCGCAGTCCGCGGAGGACGGCGTCTTTGGTGGCCTGCGTCCCGTGGACGGTGCTGACCGGCCAGCCGACGGCCCCGAGCAGTTCCGCGTCCTGCTCCAGCCTTCCGGGATCAGGGTCCTCCTGCGCGGCGACGCCCGCACAGAAGACCGGCGAGGCTTCTCGCGGCGTGCTCTCGCTCGTCCGCTCCCGTCGACGCTCGGCATACAGCATCGCAGTGGCGCTGCCGACTTGGACGACAGCGTGCCGCACGGCCAGTACCGACCCGTCCGGGGTCGGTACGGCTGCGAGGGGAAGCGCCGAGAGGTGTCCGTCGCCGGCCACCAGCAGCAGCGGCCGGTCCGCGATGGACGGCAGGAGGGCGGCGATCAGCGGAGTGAGGGCGTCGAGGAACGCGGTCTCGCGCCGCCAGGGCCGGCGGGGGTGGAGCGGTGCAAGTGGCGGGAACTCGTGCGGGGCGCCGTCGAACGTGCGCTGGAGCTGTGCCACCGCATCGGCCAGTCGGCGTTCGCCGACGGGGATCCGCGTCACGGTCAGCCGTTCGGCGCCCGGGAGATAGACGAACGCGGTGATCGAGCCGGTGCCGGCCAGGAACGAGACGAAGGCGCACTCTTCGGCGTCGGGACGAGAGCGCAGATGCCGGCGGAGGTCGGCCATCCGGGCCGGGCGCGCTTCGCGCAGGCGCACGTACTCCGGGGCGTGGGGCCGCATCCGCCGGTGCACCGAAGCAAGTCGCCGACCCAGCTGCTCGCGCCGCTCGACGTGCTGGCTGCCCCGCTCCACGTGTCCCACGCTGGTGGCTGCGGTGGCGAGTTCGGCCAGCAGCTCGGCCTCGTCCTGGACCAGCTGGCGGGGCACGTGCGGCGGCGGCGCCAGCGGGGCGTGTGCGAGGTGGACGAGGAAGGTGCCGGACCTGGTCTCCTCGTGGAGGTCGAAGGCGAGTTCCGCCGGCGGGCGGTGATCGGGTAGCCGGAGTGTCTGCCCGTGGTCGACCAGCACGTCGACCAGCAGTCGCGTGAGATCGGCCGTGACCTCGGAGTCCGGCGGCAGCGCCGTGCGAGCGTGCCACAACAGGTCGAAAGCTTCCTGATGCGTGCGGCCCTGCGCGTCGCGCAGCAGGCTGCGGGCCAACTGCAAGGTCACCTGGGCCCGCGCCTCCGGGTCCACGGCCCGCTGGTCGGCTTCCGCGCCGAGGCGGCGCAGTTGCTCCGCGGCCTCCGCGTGTCGGCCCAGGCCGTGGAGATAACGGGCTTCCGCGAGACGGCAGTGCATCAGGACGGCCCAGTCGTCCAGGGCTTCGGGGGCGACGGAGAGGAAGACCAGGACGTCCCCGAACAGCGCTCGGCTTTGCGGGCTGTCTCCGTCCAGACGGCTCAGCACCTGCAGCAGGCCGGCTCGGGCGTCGCGGCTGTTGACCGTCGCGGTCAAGGCCGAGGCGTACCAACGGAGCGCGGCGTCCTGTTCGCTGCGCGCCCCGGCCAGGTCGCCCAGGGCGATCAGGGCGTTGGCCCGGCTGCTGCCCTGTAGGTGGTCCCGGTCGAAGAGGTGCAGGACGCGCTCGTGGCAGGAGCGGGCGGCCTCCGACCGGCCGAGCCCGGCGAGCACCCGGCCGAGGTTGTTCAGAGCCGCCGGTACGAATCCCTGGTCCGGGAGCGACTCGGCCAGGCGCAGCACTGCGCGGAATCCGCTCAGCGCCTCCCGGAGCAGGCCCGACTTGCAGTACGAGGCGGCCAGGTCCGTCTGGGTCCTGAGCAGAGCGGCAGTGTCACCGGCGGCCACGGCTATCTCGGCTGCCGCGGTGTACTCCTGCCGACCGCGCCGGTAGTCACCGAGATCCTCGTGGAGCAGACCGCGCAGCTGGTGGAACTGCGAGGCCAGCGAGGCCACGACTGTGCTGTGCGAGTGCACACCGACCGCTGCCGGGGCGAACTCGGCACCCGCCATGGCCTCCAGGGCGTCCCGTGAGCGGCCCGCGTCGCGCAACAGGCCGGCCAGGTGCCGGCGTGATCCGGCAACCCGGGGGAGCTCCCCGGGATCGGCCAACGGAACACCGTCGGCCTCACGGGCAGCGGCCAGCGCTGCGTCCAGCTCACCGGCATCGGCGAGTTCGGTAATCCGCAACTCCCTTCGGAGCCTGGGCGAGAGGGGCTCGTCCGGGTCGGGGAACCCGATCGGCCTGTCGCGGCCGTGCGTCCGGGTGCGGTGCAGCAGGGCCACCGCGCGCTCGGCGGCAGGGCGGTTCTCGGCGACCAGTTCGGCCAACCGCCGCACCAGCGCTGCCTGCGCGATCCGACCGCCCGCGGTGAACCGCGCCTGCAGTCCTTCCAGTTCGGCGAGCAGTTCCGCAACGTCGTAGGGCCGCTTCGGGTTGACCAGCAGGCTCTCGGCCTCCTGGACGGACATCACCATGAGCAGCTCCTCGGCCAGCGCCTCCTCCCGCTCACCCACGCCCCGGCTCCTCGGGCACCGGAGCCCCGATCGCCTGCATCATCTCGTACACATCGGCCCGGTCCCGGGCATCGGCGGCGGTGGCCAAGGCGCGGGCGAAGTGCTGATACGTCCGCGGCCGGTCACCGGTCCACCAGTAAACCTGCGCGACGTGGAAGTGGACCCGGTGCTCGCCGTCCCAGCCCGCGGCCAGCTCGTCGGCGTGCCGGAGGGCTTCATCCCGGTCCAGGCGGTTCCGGGCGGCCATCATGAGTGCGATCCGGTACTCGGGATTTCGGGGAAAGTGCCGGTGCAGGTCGCGGACCTGGGCCTCGGCGCCCTGGTCTCCGCGTACTGTCCGCATGATCAGGTCTTGAGTCCGGCGGTGGTGCTCCGCCTCCCGCCTGGCGAGAGCGGGATCGTCGTGGTACATCTCCCGGACCACCCGCAGCACCGGGGAGTCGGGCCGTACCTGCTCCAACCTCCGGACGGCCTCGCCGAGTTGCAGGTCGTCGCCGCTGCCGATCCGGATCCCGACCAGCAGCTCCAGCGCCGCCGGGTCGGCCGGGTCCTCGTCGAGCACCGCCTGGACCGCGGCCTGCACCTCGTCGGCGGTGACCGTGCTGGCGGGGGTGCGAAACATGGCGTACAGCAGCCCGGCCACCCGCAGGCGGTCCCCGTCCCGAGCCTCGCCGTGCTGAAGCCGCTCCCGCACAGCCGCAAGCTGACTCTCCATCATCGCGGTCTCCCGAGCGATCTGCCGCTGTGCGCGGTCGAGCTCGGCAAGCCGACGGCCGGCCTCTGTCCGGGCCGGCTCCCCAGCGGTCGGCCCGTGAGCGCGCAACACCTGCGCGGCGCGCTCCGGCTGCCCGCTCGCAGCGTGCGCGGTGGAGAGGTTGAGCCAGACCGCCGCCGGCTGCGGCCCACTGCCCAGGAGTTCACGCCACAGGTCGGCGGCCTCGCCGATCCGGCCGGCGAGGGCAAGAGCCAGCGCGAAGTGGCGCAACGCGGCGGGGTCACGACCTGCGGCACGCTGCGCGAGGTCGTGCAGCAGGCGAGGGACCGCGGCGTGCGGCGTCGCTCCGAGTTCCTCGGAGAGTCGGTGTTCGGCCGGATCGTCGTCGAGCACCCAGATCCAGGACAGTGCATCCGTCACGTTGGCTCCCCCCAGTGCCGTCATGAGCCCCTGCGTCGCTCGGCCACCGTACGCCTGCTCGCCGGCCCGCAGCAGCTGATGCCAGAAACCCGACGGGACCGCGCGGTCGTGGAACGGCGACACTGTCGGCTCGGTCTGCTTGCGGGCGGGAGCGCAACGGCACCAGCGCGTCCCCTTCATCGGCGGGTCTCGCCTCGGCCCTCGGCCCTCGGCCCTCGGCCGATCGGACAGAGAGCCGGCGCCGGCTTCGTGTACGGCAACCGATCGAGCAGCCGGACCGATACGACACGTCAGGAGCAAGAGGGCGGAATATGAGCTGATTTCCGTTCTGTCGTCACCTGAGCGTGCGGCTCTGCCCGTCTGCGGCAGGTCGCGGGGCTGGCGCGGTGCGGTGCTGAGGTGGCTGCGTGAGTGACCGCAGGCCCTACAAGAGCGGCTTGTCCGACGGACGCTGGGCGCTGATCGAGCCGGTGATCACCTCGTGGAAGGTCCAGCATCCCTCGGTCAGCGGCCACGAAGGCCGCTACGGGAAGCGGGAGATCATCGTCGTCGCGTTCGATCGCGCAGCGGGCCGGCTGCTGCCAGGACCAGCCGTGCCGTTTGAGCAGGACCCAGGTGCCTCAACGGTGCAGCTCACGTGGAACAGTCGGCCGATCAGCGTCTTCACCCGTGCCAGGTCCACCGCTGGTCCTGCCGGCCGTGGGCCAGTGGCCCGCGCTCCAACTCCCGCTCCAGCATGGCGATCTGATTGCCGCTGAGCCTTGGCTGCCCGGGTGAACCCTTCGAGGCGATTCCACCCGAACCGCCCTCGCGCCACTGCCGGCGCCAGCGCTCCACCGACCGCACGCCCGCCCGCAGCGCGGCTGCGACGCCCCTGCTCTTCTCGCCGCCCTCGAAGCGCTCCACGGCCTGCTGCCGGATCCGCTCCCGCGCGGCCCTCTCCGCGTCGGTCGAACCGCCGCCCTGTGCATACCTCACCGCACCCGATCCGAGCCGCTCCGTGACAGGCAGCCCTGCAGGCCACCGTCCACTCCTGGCGCTCGCGCTCTCCTGTCCACCATCCGCTCCTGGCGCTCGCGCTCTCCTGTCCACCGTCCACGATCACCTGCGCACTACACTGCGCGAAATGACGGATTCGATCGGCCTTGTCATTTTCGACTGCGACGGAGTCCTGCTGGACAGTGAGCGGTTGGCCGTACGGGTGGACGCGGTAGTTCTCGCTACTCTCGGCTGGGAACTGAGCACCGATGAAATCGTCGACCGATTCGTGGGACGCTCACACGAGTACATGGTCTCGCAGATCGAAATCCACCTCGGCCGCTCTCTCCCGGACAGCTGGGAGGCGGAGTTCCAGCCCCTGTACGACCAGGCGTTCGCCACCGAGCTGACCCCGGTGGAAGGCATCGTGGAGGCCCTCGATGCGATCGGCCTTCCCACCTGCGTTGCATCGAGCAGCAGCCACGAGCGGCTTCGCTCCACGCTCAGCCACACCGGCCTCCACCCCCGCTTCGAGGGGCGCATCTTCAGTGCGAGCGAGGTCGCCAACGGCAAGCCCGCCCCGGACCTGTTCCTGCACGCCGCCTCCAGGATGAACGTGCACCCCAGCCGGTGCGTCGTCGTCGAGGACAGCAAGTACGGCGTCGCGGCCGCCCGCGCCGCAGGCATGCGCGCCTTCGGCTACGCGGGCGGCCTGACGCCGGCGGAATGGCTCGAGGGACCCGGGACGGTGGTCTTCAAGGACATGGCCGAACTCCCCGGCCTCATGGATCAGGCCCAGCGCATGTCCGTACGCCCCTGACCACCGGCGGCTGAACCCGGTCCCAGGACAACCCCGCGGTCGGCGCAGTACCGCTGCGCTACCGTCCGAGGAGCCTCGGCAAACTCCTGGGACTGGCCATGTGAGCCCGACGGATTGTGGATCAGGAGCGAGTGGGGCCCGGCCCCAACTGCCAGGACCGGGTGGCCGCCTCGTGCGGGAGGCTCCGCGTCCCCTCGCCGGATCCACGGATGGACGGAGAGCATGGCCAGGTTCCCCGCCGCCAGGTGCCATCCCGCCTCCCGCAACGGGAGCCACGGCCGTGGCTCGACTGCCAGGCCGATCCGGCGGTGCGCGTGGCGGGCGAAGGGCTCGTGGATCAGCCCGTACAGATCTCCCTTGCGGCGTACACACGCGTCAGTCTCGAGATACTCGCGGCCGAGCTCTACGAGGTTGGGTCGTTCGCCCAGCCGATGGTCCAGGGCCATACGCAGACAAGCCATGCCGCACAGCCGCCATGCCCCAGAAGCGATACTCCTCGGGTGAGGAAGCACCGGAGTCGTACCAGCCGGGGTCGTCGGCCGCGTCCGTCTCGCCGGCCGTGATCGCGGCGACAGGCTCCGGCGACTGCCACTGCGCGTGGTGGGGCACCTCGTGCCGTACCAGGGTCAGGATGCCGCCATGGGCCTTGAGGGCCGTATTCTGGCGGGACTTGTGGCCTGAGGTCACCGGGAGACCGCAGGAAGTTCCCAGTCGACCGGACCGTAGACGGCCTCCCTCCGGCCCGTGGACATGGCCCAGTAGCGGTCTCCGTAGGACCAGTGCCACCACTCGGTCGGGTAGTTCACGAATCCGGCGGAGCCCAGGGCGCGTTCCATGGGCGGGGCGGGGACATCCAGGCGTTGAAAAGGACCGCCTGCACGATCTTCGCCTCGCTCTCATGGGCCGAGATGCGGTTGCACACCTGCCGGCTCGTGGTGCCGTTCTTGGTCCTGCCGACCTTCACGTAGGAAAACTGCCTCGACGTCGACAGGAAGTACAGGACGTAGAGCCTGTCGCCCCCGGCGTCGAGAGGTCCAGAAGCCTCGAGGTCCCTCAGGACTGGGCCCTCACGGCGGCGACGGTCTTGGCAGGCGGCATCCTCCCGACGGCGAAGTAGTCCGTCAGCCGCAACCTCGCCATGAAGGGGTTCGTGTAGGGGTCCCGGTGCTTCGTGTTCAGTCGCTCGAAGGGCAGGGACTGCCGCACGAACTCGGGCGCGTCGGCGAAGTCCTCGGGCTCGCCGAAGTACTGCTCGACGTAGATGTCTTCTCATCGCACGCCTAATTGAGCCGCAGCGCCGCCTCCCGCTACCGGGTTCGGCCAGAACAGGGCAGGCGGCGGCGCCTCGTTCTCCTCGGGCGGCAGGACTCCGGTCCGTCCCACGGCCGGGCGCACTGGTCCTCGACGGTCAGGACCCGAGCGCGCAGCCGCTCCTGCTCCTCCCGGGCCTCGGCGGTGGCCACCGGAGGCGGCTGCGGCCACCAGGACGAGCGGGGCGGCACCCCGGACCGCTCAGCTCTGTCTCCCCGCCGCTCCGGGGCGTTGAGCGTTCCCTGTCGCGCGTCAGACTTTGTGGCAGGGCTCGTTTGGTGCGGGTCCTGCTGCTTGAAGGAGTCTGATCGATCATGGTGAGGCGACCGGCACTGCCGCCGGAGGAGAAGACCCGGGTAGAACGGCTCCCGCGAGCGCGGCTTCGGCTCGCTCAAGTACGAGAAGCTGTTCCTCGAGGAGATACCCGACGCCCACGACCTCGTCCGGCACGCCGAGGACTACCGGCGCGACTGCAACACCGTCCGACCGCACGAGGCTCTGGCCTGGAACCGGCCCCACGACGTCCACGCCGGCGCCGCGGACCCGCTCGTCCCCAACTTTCCCGAACCCGAAAACCTGCCAATTGCTTGACGCGGGACACGCGTACCCGGGAGCAGGGGGCGTAGGGGTTCGACAGGTCGGCTTCTTCGATCGGACGATGGCCGACGGCCGGTCATTTTCCAGGGAACTGTTGGAGTCTCGTATCCAGCGCCTTGGTGGGGGTTGCCTCTCACGCGCCTCTCACGGACTGGGTGTCACGAGGCAGTATCGGGTGGCATGGAGGTTGGACGTGACAGACCCTGACCTGCGGTATTCGGATAGGTGAACACTAGTCAGGTGCCAGTTCGGGCGCCAGGGCGTCAAGGGCACCCTCGACCAGACCCGGGCCCTCTACCTGCCCGGCCACTTCGTCGCGTCCCAGCCCCGCAAGGACCGCGTCCACATCACCCAGAAGCCGCTGGAGGTCATGCAGCAGATCGTCCGCATCTGCCCCGAGGGCGGCACCGTCCTCGACCCCTCCACCGGCTCCGGCTCCACCGGCATCGCCGCCCTGCGCGAGGGCCGCAACTTCGTCGGCGTCGAACTCTCCCCCCACTACGCGGACATCGCCGAACAGCGCCTGCACGCCGAACACACCCAGGACGACTTCGTTCTCGCCGGACCGGAGGCATGAGCATGAGAACCCCCGGAA
>NZ_JBHUWH010000292.1:0-10222 GCF_042670125.1 Kitasatospora sp. NPDC057198
CGGCACGTCCGCGGTGCGCGGCGCGGGTGGGGCGCCCCGGCCGTCCCCGGGGGGTTCCTGCCCCGCGGCGGCCGGGCCGTTCGCGGGGCCGGAGCCGTTGCCGTTGCCGTTGCGCGCGAGCGAGGGCGACAGGGCCATTCCGCCGGTTGCCCGGAACAGTTCGTCGGCCCCCGGAAGGCTCACTCGGCGGGGCGGCACCGGTCGAGCACCTCCCTGGCGAGCTGGCGGTACGCGGCCGCGCCGACCGAGTTGGTGGCGTAGGTGGTGATCGGCTCGCCGGCCACGGTGGTCTCGGGGAACCGGACGGTCCGGCCGATGACGGTGTGGAAGACGTGCTCGCCGAACGCCTCGACGACCCGGGCCAGCACCTCGCGCGAGTGCACGGTGCGGGAGTCGTACATGGTGGCCAGGATGCCGTCCAGCCGCAGGTCGGGGTTGAGCCGCTCGCAGACCTTCTCGATGGTCTCGGTGAGCAGCGCGACGCCGCGCAGCGCGAAGAACTCGCACTCCAGCGGGACGATGACGCTGTGGGCCGCGGTCAGCGCGTTGACGGTGAGCAGGCCCAGCGAGGGCTGGCAGTCGATGATGACGTAGTCGTAGTCGGGCAGCAGCGGCTTGAGCGCGCGGGCCAGCGCCGACTCGCGGGCGACCTCGCTGACCAGCTGCACCTCGGCGGCCGACAGGTCGATGTTGGAGGGCAGCAGGTCCATGCCGGGGATGGCGGTCTTCAGCAGCACCTCGTCGGCCGTCAGGCCCCGCTCCATGAGCAGGTTGTAGACGGTGACGTCCAGTTCCATCGGGTTGACGCCGAGGCCGACCGAGAGCGCGCCCTGCGGGTCGAAGTCCACCAGCAGCACCCGGCGGCCGTACTCGGCGAGCGCCGCGCCCAGGTTGATGGTGGAGGTGGTCTTGCCGACGCCGCCCTTCTGGTTGCACATCGCGATGATCTGCGCCGGGCCGTGCTCGGCGAGCGGCGCGGGGATCGGGAAGTACGGCAGCGGGCGGCCGGTCGGGCCGACCCGCTCGCGGCGCTGGCGGGCCGCGTCGGGGGCCAGGGTGGCGGCGTACTCGGGGTCGGGCTCGTACTCGGCGTCCGGGTCGTCGTAGGGCCCGTAGCCGAGCTCGCTGTAGGCCAGGCCGTACGCCGCGAAGTCGGCGTCGTAGTCGGTGGCGGCTGCCGCCGCGCTCTGGCGGGCCTCGAAGGTGCGGACCGCGACCGAGCCGACCTCCTGCGCGCCCACCGTGGCCTGCCGGGCCTCCTCGTTCGGCTGCCCGGCGGAGAGCTCCGCCAGTCCTGGCTGACCACCCCCGGGAGCAAATGTCGACTCATTCACAAGTCGTCTTACCTCCTTGGACGTCCAGGACTCTATGTCGATTCGTCAGCGTGGCAGCATGCCAACGGTTTGCGACTCTAGGCCGTTTCGGCCATTGGCAGCAACACAATCCACGGTAGTGGGCCGCTTGTGTCGGCCGTTCACCCACCCCGTGTCAAGACACGACCCTAACGTTTCCGCGCGGGCGCCGGGCCGTGAGGGCCCGTCAGGTGTCCTTGTCGACAGAGCGGGTGACAAACCGCACCGGAATTGACCGCCGCCGGTCACCCGGGGGCCGCCCGCCCGTCCCCGCGGGCATGCCGAAGCCCCCGGCGCGAAGGGGAAGGACGGCCGGGGGCGACAGCGGGTGAGGGGGTGTCAGGCGAGCACGCTCTCCAGGGAGACCGACTCCAGGCCGAACGCCTCGGCGACGGCCGGGAAGGTGATCTGGCCCTCGTGCACGTTCAGGCCCTTGGCGAGCGCGGCGTCGCGGCGCAGCGCCTCCTTCCAGCCCCGGTTCGCCAGCTCGACCACGTACGGCAGGGTCGCGTTGGTGAGCGCGTAGGTGGAGGTGTTCGGGACGGCGCCCGGCATGTTGGCCACGCAGTAGAAGACCGAGTTGTGGACCTGGAAGGTCGGCTCGGCGTGCGTGGTCGGGTGCGAGTCCTCGAAGCAGCCGCCCTGGTCGATGGCGATGTCGACGAGCACCGAGCCCGGCTTCATCTTGGCGACCAGCTCGTTGGTGACCAGCTTGGGGGCCTTGGCGCCCGGGATCAGCACGGCGCCGATCACCAGGTCGGCCTCGACGACGGCCTTCTCCAGCTCGAAGGAGTTGGAGACGATCGCCTTGACCTTGGTGCCGAAGACCTTGTCGGCCTCGCGCAGCTTGTTGATGTCGCGGTCGAGCAGGGTCACGTCGTAGCCCATGCCGACGGCGATGGTGGCCGCGTGCCAGCCGGAGACGCCGCCGCCGATGACGACCGCCTTGGCCGGGTGGGTGCCGGGCACGCCGCCGGGCAGCACGCCGCGGCCGCCGGCCGGGCGCATCAGGTGGTAGGAGCCGACCTGCGGGGCCAGCCGACCCGCGACCTCGGACATCGGGGCGAGCAGCGGCAGCGCGCCGTTCGGCAGCTGCACCGTCTCGTAGGCGATCGCGGTGGTGCCGGAGGCGACCAGCGCGTCGGTGCCGGCCCGGTCGGCCGCCAGGTGCAGGTAGGTGAAGAGGGTCTGGCCCTTGCGCAGGCGGTGGTACTCCTGCGCGATGGGCTCCTTCACCTTGAGGATCATGTCGGCCGCGGCCCACACCTCGTCGGCGGTGGGGAGGATGGTCGCACCGGCGGCCACGTACTCCTCGTTGGGGATCGAGGAGCCGACACCGGCGTTGTCCTCGATGACGACCTCGTGTCCGTTGCGGACCAGCTCATGCACGCCGGCGGGCGTGATGGCCACGCGGTACTCGTGGTTCTTGACCTCGCGGGGGATGCCGACCTTCACGGCTAACACGTCCTCTTGCCATGGGAAATACCTACCGGGGAAGACCGGCGGCGACGCACACGGAGAGCACAACGGACAGGCCGGTGCATAGATCTATGCGCGACTGAGTTCGAGTGTAATGAAGCCAAGTCGGCGTGTCAGCCTTCCAAAGTGACCAAATCAGTCGGGCCCATTGGCAGGTTCGTAGGCTTGCATGCGTTCCGAGGCCACATTGCGGGGCGAACTCCGCAGATACGACACTACTCCGAAAGCGGACGCGAGCCCTCCCGGCCGAGGTGCTCCTGCAGCCTCGCCGCCAGCGCCGCGACCTCCCGCTCGCCCGCCCCGTCGCCGGTCCGGCGCAGCACCGCGGCCGCCGAGCGGTACTCCCGCAGCGCCTCCTCGAAGCGCCGCAGCCCGGTGTGCGCCTCGGCCAGGCGCACCAGCAGCCGGGCCTCGGCCGCCTGGTCGCCCAGCGCCTGCCGCAGCACCAGCGCCCGCCCGTACGCGTCGGCGGCGCGCAGCGGGTCGCCGAGCGCCCGGTGGCCGTGCCCCACGCCCTCCAGCGCCCGGGCGCAGCCCGCCTCGTCGCCCGCCCCGCGGGCCAGCTCGACGGCCCGGCGGTAGCGCTCGCCCGCCCGCTCCCACCGCCCCGCGGCGGCCTGCAGGTCGCCCAGGTTCAGCAGCGCGGCGGCGGCCCGGCGCGGGTTGCCCTGCCGCTCGGCGACCTTCAGCACCGACTCGTGCAGGGCGTGCAGGTCCGCGGGCGCGGCCCCGCCGGTCAGCGGCAGGGCGCGCAGCAGGGCGGTCACCAGGCGGCCCGCCGAGCCGTCCAGGCCGCCCTGGCCCACCGCCTCGGCTGCCGCGGCCAGCAGCTGCTCGCGCTCCCCCAGCAGCCAGCCCTCGGCGTGCGCGGCGGTGCGCAGCCGCAGCGGCCCCGGCAGCGGGTCCGGGTTGGGGCCGGCCGCCGGGTCCAGCAGCAGCCGGGCCGAGTCGACCAGCCGCACCAGCCGCTCCAGCAGCCGGGCCCGGGCCAGCTCCACCTCGGACGGCCGGTCCAGCTCCCCGCGCAGCTCCACCAGCCGCCCGTACAGCCGGCCCGGGACGCGGTAGCGCTCGGTGCCGTCCGCGGCGTCCGGCTCACGCTCCAGCAGCTCCAGCTCGGCCAGCGCCGCCAGCGAGGCCCCCGCCTCCGGGGCCGGGCAGCCCACCAGCGCCGACGCGGTGCGCAGGTCCACCTGCTGCCCCGGCGCCAACGTGCACAGCCGCAGCAGCCGGGCCCGCGCCGCGGGCAGCCGCCGGTACGCCAGCTCGAACGCCCCGCGCAGCGGGTCGCCCTCCACCACCGGCACCGTCTCCCGCTCCGGGTCGGCCGGCTTCACCGGCCCTTCCAGCACCACCGGCGCGGGCGGCGGGACGGCGTGCAGCCGGGCCGCCGCGTCGGTCACCGCCAGCCGGGGCTCGGTGCGCAGCCAGCCCGCGACCAGCCGCAGCGCGGCCGGACGGTTGGCGCACGCCTCGGCGAGGTCGGCGGCGCCGACCGGGTCGCAGGAGACCCGCGTCCCGCCGACCAGCTCGCCCAGCAGCTCCACCGCCGCCCGGTGGTCCATCCCGCCGAGGATCACCGGGTCGATCCCGTCGATGCCCATCAGCGGCCCCGAGGTGGTCGCCAGCAGCAGCGAGGAGGTCTTCTCCGCCAGCAGCGGCCACACCTGCCCGGCGTCCTTGACGTCGTCCAGCAGCACCAGCACCCGGCGCTGCCCGAGCGCCTCGCGCAGCGCCTCGCAGGCCGGGTCCTCCTCCGCCGCGCCCGGCAGCAGCGCCGCCCCCGGCCGCTCCCCCAGCTGGTCCAGCAGCACCCGGGCCGCCCGCCCGGCCCCCACCCGGCCGCCGTCCGGCGCCGACATCCGCACGTACAGCAGGCCGTCCGGGTAGTCCCCGACCACCGACCTGGCCCACCGCACCGCGAGCGCGGTGCGCCCCGAACCGGGCCGCCCGGCCAGCACCAGCAGCCGCCCCCGCCCCGGCGCGGGCCGCCCCGCCGCGACGGTCAGCGCCGCCAGCTCCCCGCCCCGCCCGGCGAACGGCCGGGCACCCGCGGGCAGCACGTCGAAGATCCCGGCCGCCTCGGCCACCGCCGCCGTCTTCCTCGCCACCCGCGCCACTCCCGACCCGTCGCCCCGCACCCCGGACCCGCCCACCGGGCCCTGTCCGCGAAGCGTAGTTCGCCCACCCCGCCCCACCGGGACGCCCCGGTACGACCAACAGCCGAATCACCTTGCTGGCGCAACTGCGAACGCGAAACCAGGGGCGCGGGGAGATCTGCCGCGCTGAGGCGAAACCAGGGGCGCGGGGAACTGCGCGGCCGACCGAGCACGCACAGCCGGATCGCGACGCAGGACGAGAGCTTGCACTATCCCGCGATCTTGCTGGCGCTCACCTCCCGCTTCGCGCAGCTCCCCGCGCCCCCATCTGTGTACCTCTCTAATACGGCCGGGCCGGCCACTGCGCGTCCGCGGGCCGGAGCGCGTCGAGGTCCCCGCCGGTCGCGCTCAGGGCCAGCACCCCGGTGACCAGGGTGGGGTTGTGGAGGTCGCCGGCCAGGACCAGCCGGACGAGTTCCTCCCGCGGCACCCAGGCCGCCTCGAGTTCCAGCTCCTCGCCGTGCGCCTCGTAGCGTTCGCCGTCCGCCTCCGACAGGCCGGTCGCGAGGAAGATCCGCACGGCCTCGTCGCTGCCGCCGGGCGAGGTGTAGAAGTCGACCAGGACGCGCCAGTGCCCGGCCTTGCAGTGGGCCTCCTCGAAGAGTTCCCGCTGCGCCGCGTGCAGCGGGTTCTCGCCGGGAACGTCGAGCAGCCCGGCCGGCAGCTCCCAGAGCCGGTGCCGGACGGGGTGCCGGTACTGGCGCAGGGTCAGCACCCGGCCCTCGTCGTCGAGGGCGAGCACCGCGACCGATCCGGGGTGCAGCTGGTAGTCGCGCTGGGCCCACTTCCCGTCCGGCATCAGCACCTGCTCGCTGCGCACGCCGGTCACCTTGCCCCGGAAGGGCGTGCTCCCGTCCCGGACGTCCCACTCCTCGGCCACGTCGTGAATCCCGGCCACCGGGCACCACCCCTTCTCGTCAGATAGACACAATCTACCGGACGCCCGCCCCGCGACACGCCGAAGCGCCCGCCGGGAGGATCCCGACGGGCGTCCGGTCACTTCAGGAGGGGCCTCAGCCGACCTTGCGGTCGATCGCCGCCGCGACCAGGCCCGCGAACAGCGGGTGCGGGCGGGTCGGGCGGGACTTCAGCTCGGGGTGGGCCTGGGTGGCGACCAGGTAGGGGTGGACCTCGCGCGGGTACTCGACGTACTCGACCAGGTCGCCCTTCGGGGAGAGGCCGGAGAACTGCAGGCCGGTCTTCTCCAGGTCGGCGCGGTAGGCGTTGTTGACCTCGTAGCGGTGGCGGTGGCGCTCCTCGACGTACTGCTCGCCGCCGTAGACCTCGCGCACGATGGAGCCCTCGGCGAGCTTCGCCGGGTACAGGCCCAGGCGCATGGTGCCGCCCAGGTCGCCCTTGCCGTCGACGATGGCCAGCTGCTCGGCCATGGTCGAGACGACCGGGTACTTCGCCGCGGGGTCGAACTCGGTGGAGTTGGCCTCGGGCAGGCCGGCCAGGTTGCGGGCGGCCTCGATGACCACGCACTGCAGGCCCAGGCACAGGCCCAGCAGCGGCACCCGGTTCTCGCGGGCGTAGGTGATCGCGGCGACCTTGCCGTCCACGCCGCGGTCGCCGAAGCCGCCGGGGATGCAGACCGCGTCGACGTCGCCGAGCTGCTGCTGCGCGCCCTCGGGGGTCTCGCAGTCGTCCGAGGCGACCCACTTGATCTGCACCCGGGCGTTGTTGGCGAAGCCGCCGGCCCGCAGCGCCTCGGTGACCGAGAGGTAGGCGTCCGGCAGGTCGATGTACTTGCCGACCAGGGCGACCTTGACCTCGTGCTGCGGCTCGTGGACGCGGCGCAGCAGGTCGTCCCAGACCGTCCAGTCCACGTCGCGGAACGGCAGGTCGAGGCGGCGCACCACGTACGCGTCCAGGCCCTCGCCGTGCAGCACCTTGGGGATGTCGTAGATCGACTTGGCGTCGATCGCGGCGACCACGGCCTCCTCGTCGACGTCGCACATCAGCGAGATCTTGCGCTTGATGGCCTGCGGCACCTCGCGGTCGGCGCGCAGCACGATCGCGTCGGGCTGGATGCCGATGTTGCGCAGCGCGGCCACCGAGTGCTGGGTGGGCTTGGTCTTCAGCTCGCCGGACGGGCCGATGTAGGGCAGCAGCGAGACGTGCACGAAGAAGACGTTGTCCCGGCCGACCTCGTGGCGGACCTGGCGGACGGCCTCCAGGAACGGCAGCGACTCGATGTCGCCGACGGTGCCGCCGACCTCGGTGATGACCACGTCGACGTCCTCGGTCGCCATCCGGCGGATCCGGGACTTGATCTCGTTGGTGATGTGCGGGATGACCTGGACGGTGTCGCCCAGGTACTCGCCGCGCCGCTCCTTGGCGATCACGGTGGAGTAGACCTGGCCGGTGGTGACGTTCGCCGAGCCGTGCAGGTTGGTGTCGAGGAAGCGCTCGTAGTGGCCGATGTCGAGGTCGGTCTCGGCGCCGTCGTCGGTGACGAAGACCTCACCGTGCTGGAACGGGTTCATGGTGCCCGGGTCCACGTTGAGGTACGGGTCGAGCTTCTGCATCGTCACCCGCAGGCCGCGGGCCTTGAGCAGGGCGCCGAGGCTGGAGGCGGTGAGCCCCTTGCCGAGCGAAGAGGCGACACCCCCGGTGACGAAGAGGTGCTTGGTCGTCACGGCACGGCCGTTGGCCGACTTGCCGGAATGGGGCTGTGCCAAGAGGGGGCTCCCGTGGGTCGCGTGTCGGAGGGTGACGCCGGTGGAGGGGCTCCCGGCCCTCGTTCCCACCAGTTCCACGGGATACCAGCGTATCAGTGCCCCGGCGACTGCTCGCCCGCGTCCGGGTGCTCCGGCCCCGGACGGGTCGGCCGGACGGCGCATCGGGGCTGCTCGGGCGGGGGTTTCCCGGCATGGCGCACGGCGCGCGCGGGCAGGCGCCGGGGGCGCGTGCGCACGCCCGAACCGCCCGAACCCACGTATTCTGCTCAAACGTCGACATCCTCGCCCGAGACGCCCTCGCCCGACCCGTGCGCGCCCGTCCGCGCGGGGCCCGCACGGAACGCCCGCACGGAACGGAGAACCATGGCCGGTCGCATCGAGGACTACGCGCTGATCGGGGACATGCAGACCGCCGCGCTGGTCAGCCGGGACGGCGCGGTCGACTGGCTGTGCCTGCCCCGGTTCGACTCCCCGGCGGTGTTCGCCGGGCTGCTGGGCACCGACGAGCACGGCTTCTGGCGGATCGGCCCGGCCACCCCGGTGGAGCCGCCGCCCGCCACCCCCGCCGAGCCCCGTTCGGCCCTGCTGGACACCGGGGAGCTGCGCCTCCCGCCGGTCACCGCCGCCGCGCCCGCGGTGCCCTGCGACCGGCGCCGCTACCGGGGCGACTCGCTGGTCCTGGAGCAGGAGTGGGACACCGAGGACGGCAGCGTCCGGGTGGTCGACTTCATGCCGCCGCGCCACCTGCTCGGCACGCCCGACGTGCCGCAGATGATCCGGATCGTCGAGGGCCTGGCCGGCACCGTCCGGATGCGCTCGGCGGTGCGGATGCGCTTCAGCTACGGCCGGATCGTCCCCTGGGTGCACCGGGTCGAGCACCCCGAGGTCGGGCAGCGCACCGTCGCCGTCGCCGGGCCGGACTCGGTGTGGCTGGACGGCCGGGCCGAGACCTACGGGCGCGACCTGACCACGTACGCGGACTTCACCGTCGCCGCGGGCGAGCGGATCGCCTTCGGGCTGACCTGGAAGGCGTCGCACGAGCCGGCCCCCGCCCCGCCGGACGCCGAGGGCGCGCTCGCCTCCACCGAGCGGTTCTGGCGCGAGTGGGTCGCCCAGTGCGCCTACCAGGGCCCCTACCGGGAGGCCGTGGTCCGCTCGCTGATCACCCTCAAGGCGCTCACCTACGCCCCCACCGGCGGCATCGTCGCCGCCCCCACCACCTCGCTGCCCGAGGACCTCGGCGGCGAGCGCAACTGGGACTACCGCTACACCTGGCTGCGCGACGCCGCGATCACGCTGTCCTCGCTGCTGCGCACCGGCTACCGCGAGGAGGCGCGGGCCTGGCGCGAGTGGCTGCTGCGCGCGGTGGCCGGCGATCCGGAGAACCTGCAGATCATGTACGGCATCGCCGGGGAGCGCGAACTCACCGAGTCCGAACTCGACTGGCTGCCCGGCTACGAGGGCTCCCGCCCCGTCCGGGTCGGCAACGGCGCCGCCGGGCAGCTCCAGCTCGACGTGTACGGCGAGGTCGTCGAGGCGCTGCACCTGGCCACCATGTCCGGCCTGTCCCGGCACGACCACGCCCACCAGCTGCAACTGCGCCTGATCGAGTACCTGGAGGAGCACTGGCGCAACCCGGACGAGGGCATCTGGGAGGTCCGCGGGCCGCGCCGGCACTTCGTGCACTCCAAGGTGATGGCCTGGGTCGCCGTCGACCGCACCCTGAAGCTGCTGGCCCAGGCCGAGGAGCCGCCGCCGGGCCTGGTCGAGCGCTGGACGGCGCTGCGCGCCGAGATCCACGCCGACGTGTGCGCCCGCGGCTACGACGAGCAGCGCAACACCTTCACCCAGTACTACGGCGGCAAGGAGCTGGACGCCTCGCTGCTGCTGATCCCGCAGGTCGGCTTCCTGCCGCCGGACGACAAGCGCGTCATCGGCACCATCGAGGCGATCCAGCGCGAACTGTCCACCGAGGACGGCTTCGTGCTGCGCTACCCGACCCACGACGAGGACGGGAACAATGTCGACGGCCTGTCCGGGCACGAAGGGGCGTTCCTGGCCTGCTCGTTCTGGCTGGCCGACGACCTGGCGATGATCGGCCGGGTCGGCGAGGCCCGCGAACTGTTCGAACGGCTGCTGGCGCTGCGCAACGACGTCGGGCTGCTGGCCGAGGAGTGGGACCCGCGGGCCCGCCGCCAGGTCGGTAACTTCCCGCAGGCGTTCAGCCACGTCCCGCTGATCGACACCGCGCTGCGGCTGACCGCGGCGGGCGGCCTCAACCTGTCCTCGGGCTGACGGAACCTGCCCCCGGGCCGACGGCCGATCAGCTCCGGCGCTGGGTCAGCTCGTCGTAGATGGACAGCACCTGGGCGACGGTGGCCGCCTCGTCCGGCCAGGTGCGGGCCTGGGCCCGGCCGGCGGCGGCCAGCGCGGCGCGGCGCTCCGGGTCGGCGAGCAGCTCGCGGACGGCCGAGCCGAGCGCCCGCCGGTCCGCGAACGGGACGAGCACGGCGGCGTCGCCGACCAGTTCGGGCACCCCGCCCACCGC
>NZ_JBHUWH010000293.1:0-10174 GCF_042670125.1 Kitasatospora sp. NPDC057198
CTTCTCGCATGTCGGTCGGCCGCGGCGGCGGCCGGTCAGTCGGAGACCAGCTCCGCGGCCCTGGCCTCGGCGGGGGCGGCCGGGCGCTCCTCGTTGGAGGTGCGCAGCGGCACCTCGCGGATGAACAGCACCAGCAGGAAGCCCACCACCGCGAACGGCGCGGCGATCAGGAAGACCGTGCCGACGCCGTGCCCGAAGGCGTCGGTGACCAGCGGGACGACCTGCGCGGGCAGCTTCTTGAGGTCCGGGATGCCGTCGCCGCCCGCGCCGGAGGCGGGGATGCCGGCCTTGGCGAAGTTCTCCGCGGTGTAGCTGGCGACCTTGTGGCCGAGCAGCGCGCCGAGCGCGGAGACGCCCATCGCGCCGCCCATGGTGCGGAAGAAGGTGACGGTGGAGCTGGCGGCGCCGAGTTCGTTGCGCGGCACCGTGTTCTGCACGGCGAGCACCAGGTTCTGGCTGGTCAGGCCGAGGCCGATGCCGGCGAGCAGCATGTAGAGGGCGAGCAGCCCGTACGCGGTGTCGGCGCGGGCGGTGCCCATCAGGCCGAGGCCGGCGGCGAGCAGCACGGTGCCGGCGACCAGGAAGCCCTTCCACTTGCCGTACTTGGTGATCAGCTTGCCGGCCACCGTGGAGGAGACCGCCAGACCGAAGATCATCGGCAGGGTGAGCAGGCCGGCCTGGGTGGGGGTCTTCTCCTTGGCGAGCTGGAAGTACTGGCCGAGGAAGGTGGTGGTGCCGTACATGCCGACGCCGACGAAGGCGCTGGCGACCGCGGCGAGGGTGACGGTGCGGTGGCGGAACAGGTCGAGCGGGATCAGCGGCTCGGCGGCGCGCTTCTCGACCAGCACGAACAGGCCGGCCAGCGCCAGGCCGCCGAGCACCATGGCGGCGGTCTGCCAGGAGACCCAGTCGTAGTTCTTGCCGGCCAGCGAGATCCAGATCATCAGCAGGCAGACCGAGGCGGTGATCAGCGTCGCGCCCAGGTAGTCGATCCTCGGCTTGCGGGCGGGGGCCTCGGGGAGCTTGAGGGTGCGCTGCAGCACCAGGATCGCGATCAGCGCGAACGGCACGCCGACGTAGAAGCACCAGCGCCAGCCGAGCCAGGAGGTGTCCACGATGACGCCGCCGATCAGCGGGCCGCCGATGGTGGCGAGTGCGAAGACCGCGCCGAAGTAGCCGCTGTAGCGGCCGCGTTCGCGCGGCGGGACCATCGCGGCCAGGCAGATCTGGCCGAGCGCGATCACGCCGCCCGCGCCGATGCCCTGCAGCACCCGGCAGAAGATCAGCATGCCGATGCTCTGCGACAGGCCGGCCAGCGCCGAGGCCAGCACGTAGATCACCATGGCGATCTGGACCAGCAGCTTCTTGCTGACCAGGTCGGAGAGCTTGCCCCAGAGCGGGGTGGCGGCGGTGATCGACAGCAGGGCGGCGGTGACCACCCAGGTGTAGGCGGACTCGCCGCCGTGCAGGTCGGTGAGGATCCGCGGCAGGGCGTTGGAGACCACCGTGGAGGAGAGCACGGCCACGAACAGGCCGAGCAGCAGGCCCGAGAGGGCTTCGAGTACTTGACGGTGGGACATCCGGTCCTGCGGGGGTGTCGGGAGGGTCGTCGACATGCGTTTCCTTCGACTGAAATTTCGTTGCCTCAAGCAACTATACGTGGATAGTTGACTAAGGCAACTTTCTTCAAGCCCAGGTAAAGAAACCCTCCCGACGCGGCGCCCTCAGACCCCCTCGGTCAGCTCGTTGAACCGCTCCAGCAGCCGGGCGAACTGCTCCAGCTCCGACAACTCCCACCCGGCCAGCGACTCCCGGAACCGCGCCATCCGCTCCTCCCGGGCCGCCGCGAACCGCCGCTCGCCCTCCTCGGTCAGCGACACCAGCGAGGCCCGCCGGTCCAGCGGGTCGGTCTCCCGGCGCAGCAGCCCCAGCTCCTCGATCGCCCGGATCTGCCGGCTCACGGTGGCCTTGCCCACCCCGAAGTGCAGCCCGACGTCGGTCACCCGGGCCCGCCCGGACTCCCGGATGAACCCGAGCAGCACGTACGCCCCGGCCTCCAGCTCGGGGTGCACCAGCCGGGAGGTCTCGGCCGCCCGCGCCCGGCTGCGCCGGAACAGCGTCGCCACCTCCCGCTCGACCGCGAGAAACGCCAGTTCGGCGGGGTTCGGCCCGTCCAGGGGGTCACTCATGGCGGACAGTATCGCGCAGCCCGTGCCTCCCCCGGCACCCGACCGCTTCATGGTACGAAGTACCGATTTGGCCGTTCGTGCCCCTTTCACCCCTAGGCGAGGAGACGCCCACCATGGCCCACCAGGCAGAACCGGGAAAGGGCTTCCTCGGCGACCTCCGGGACGCGGTCACCCCGCGCGCGTTCTTCCTGGTCGTCGCCGTCCTGCTGCTCCAACTCGGCTTCATCACCTCGTACGTGGGCGCCCTGCACCACCCGGAGCCGCACCAGCTGTCCATCGCGGTGGTCGCCCCGGCGGAGGTCGCGCCCAAGCTGGTCGGCGCACTGGAGTCCGTCCCCGACGACGCGGTGCGCGCCTCCGTGCTGCCGGACGGGGACACCGCGCGGGCCCGGATCAAGGACCAGAAGATCTACGCGGCCTGGGTGGTCGACCCGACCGGCACCGAGGACGCGCTGCTGGTCGCCGACGCCCGCGGCCCGGCCGCCGCCACCGCCGCGGAGGGCATCGTCACGAAGCTGGCCGCGAGCCAGGGCCGGACGGTCGTGGTGGACGACACCATCCCGCTGGCCAAGGGCGACGCCGAGGGGCTGTCCGCCTTCTACCTGGTGGTCGGCTGGTGCGTGGGCGGCTACCTGGTCGCCTCGATCCTCGGCATCAGCGCGGGCTCCCGCCCGGCCAACACCGGCCGGGCGGTGCTCCGGCTCGGCACGCTGGCGCTGTACTCGGTCGCGGCGGGCCTCGGCGGCGCGCTGATCATCGGCCCGGTCCTGCACGCGCTGCCCGGCTCGATCGCCGCGCTCACCGGCCTGGGCACCCTGGTGGTGTTCTCGGTCGGCGCCGTCACCATGGCCCTGGAGTGCCTGTTCGACGTGATCGGCATCGGGCTGGCGGTGCTGCTCTTCGTGGTGCTGGGCAACCCCAGCGCGGGCGGCGTCTTCCCGCCGCCGCTGCTGCCCGCGTTCTGGCGGGCGATCGGCGAGTGGATCCCGAACGGGGCCGGCACCTCCGCGGCCCGCTCGATCGCCTACCTGGACTCCACCAACCTCACCGTGCCGTTCCTGGTGCTGGCGGCCTGGGCGGTGGTCGGCGTCGGGGTGACCTTCCTCGCGGTGGCCCGCACCCCGCGCCTCGGCCGCCCCGTCCCCCGCGGGATGTGAGCGGCCGGAGTACGACGGACCGGGGGCGGGGTCAGACCCGCTCGGGCTCCCGCCCCGGCTCCTGGTCCTGCCGGACCCGGTCGGACAGCTGGGTGAACACGAAGCGGTTCATCGCCCAGAAGCGGAAGGCCATCGCCAGCAGGGTGCCGATGATCATGCCGCTGAAGAAGTCGGCGAGCTCCTGCGAGAAGTGGCTCACGTCCGGCTCGCGGAAGTCGAACACGTACCGGGAGGCGACCAGCGGCAGGTCGTTCACGCCCACCGCCAGGGCGCTGACCACGAAGAAGCCGGCGGCCTCGCGCTTGCGGCCGGCGGCGCGGAAGGACCACTGCCGGTTCAGCACGTACGAGACCACCGTGGTGATCACGGTCGCGACGGTGAGCGCCATGACCGGCTTGCTCTCCAGCACGGACATCTTCAGGGCGAAGTTGATCAGCATGGTGAGGATGAAGCAGGTTCCTCCGACCACGAGGAACTTCACCAGCTTGCGGTGCTTGACCAGGAACGGGCGGTAGCGCTCCGGGATGGCGGTCAGCGCGCGCTGCGTAGGGGACGGCATGCGGGAAGTGTCCCATGGGCCCGGACCGGCAACCACCAGGGGCCTCGGAAGTACGCGTGTTCCCGCGCCTCCCGGGGCCCCCGGCGCCCGTCAGGCCGCCGCCACCAGCACCTCCGCCGGCTCCAGCGCGAGCCGCAGCACCTCCCGGACGTCCGACACCGGGTGCACCGACAGGCGCTCCAGCACCTCGGCGGGGACGTCGTCCAGGTCCGCCTCGTTGCGCTTGGGGATGACCACCGTGGTGATCCCGGCCCGGTCGGCGGCCAGCAGCTTCTGCTTGACCCCGCCGATCGGCAGCACCCGGCCGGTCAGCGACACCTCACCGGTCATCGCCACGTCGGTGCGCACCCGGCGGCCGGACAGCAGCGAGGCCAGCGCCGTGGTCATCGTGACGCCCGCGCTCGGGCCGTCCTTCGGCACCGCCCCGGCCGGCACGTGCAGGTGGATGCCCCGCTCGCGCAGCCCGGTCACCGGCAGCTCCAGCTCGGCGCCGCGCGAGCGCAGGTAGGAGAGCGCGATGTGCGCCGACTCCTTCATCACGTCGCCCAGCTGGCCGGTCAGGGTCAGCCCGGTCGAGCCGGTCTCGGCGTCCGCCAGCGACGCCTCGATGTAGAGGACGTCGCCGCCGGCCCCGGTGACCGCCAGGCCGGTCGCCACGCCCGGCACCGCGGTGCGCCGCTCGGCCGGCTCCTGCGCCGCCTCCGGCACGTGGTGCGGCCGGCCCAGCAGGGCCCGCAGGTCGTCCGCGCCGACCGCGGCGGGCAGCTCGCGCTCGCCCAGCTCGGTCTGCGCGGCGACCTTGCGCAGGATCCGCGCGATCGACCGCTCCAGGTTCCGGACGCCCGCCTCCCGGGTGTACTCGGCGGCCAGCTTCCGCAGCGCCGCCTCGTCCACCGTCAGCTCGTCCCCGCCCAGGCCCGCCTTGGCGAGCTGCCGGGGCAGCAGGTGGTCGCGGGCGATGGCGACCTTCTCGTCCTCGGTGTAGCCGTCCAGCCGGACGAGGTCCATCCGGTCCAGCAGCGGCTCGGGGATGGCCTCCAGCACGTTCGCGGTGGCGAGGAACACCACGTCCGAGAGGTCGAGCTCGACCTCCAGGTAGTGGTCCCGGAAGGTGTGGTTCTGCGCCGGGTCGAGGACCTCCAGCAGGGCGGCCGCCGGGTCGCCCCGGTAGTCCGAGCCGACCTTGTCGATCTCGTCCAGCAGCACCACCGGGTTCATCGTCCCGGCCTCCTTGACCGCCCGGACGATCCGGCCGGGGATCGAGCCCACGTACGTCCTGCGGTGGCCGCGGATCTCCGCCTCGTCCCGCACGCCGCCGAGCGCGACCCGGACGAACGAGCGGCCCATCGCCTTCGCGACGCTCTCGCCCAGCGAGGTCTTGCCGACGCCGGGCGGGCCGACCAGCGCCAGCACCGCGCCCCCGCGCCGCCCGCCGATCTGGCCCAGGCCGCGGTCGGCCCGGCGCTTGCGGACCGCCAGGTACTCGACGATCCGGTCCTTCACGTCCGCCAGGCCGGTGTGGTCGGCGTCCAGCACGGCGCGGGCGCCGGCGATGTCGTACGCGTCCTCGGAGCGCTCGTTCCAGGGCAGCTCCAGCACGGTGTCCAGCCAGGTGCGGATCCACGAGCCCTCGGGCGACTGGTCGCTGGCGCGCTCCAGCTTGTCGACCTCCTTGAGCGCCGCCTCGCGCACCTTCTCCGGCAGCGCGGCGGCCTCGACCCGGGCCCGGTAGTCCTCCTCCTCGGAGTCGCTCTCGCCGTTCAGCTCGGCCAGCTCCTTGCGCACCGCCTCCAGCTGGCGGCGCAGCAGGAACTCCTTCTGCTGCTTGGCCACGCCCTCCTCGACGTCCTTGCGGATGGTGTCGTTGACCTCCTCCTCCGCGAGGTGCTCGCGCAGCAGGCTCAGCGCGTACTCCAGCCGGGCCGGGCGGTCCGCCTCCAGCAGCACCTTCAGCTTCTGCTCGGCGGTCGCGAACGGCGCGTAGCCGATGTTGTCGGCCAGCTCGCCGACGTCCTCGATCGCGGCCACCCGGTCGACGATCTGCCAGGCCCCGCGGCGGCGCAGCCACTGCGTGGACAGCGCCTTGTACTCCTTGACCAGCTCGGCCGCCCGCCCGGCCACCGGCAGCCCCTGGTCCGACTCCTTGAACGGCGTGGTCTCCACCCACAGCGCGGCCCCGGGCCCGGTCGTCCCGGCCCCGATCCGCACCCGCCGGACGGCCCGCACCAGCGCCGCCGGGTCGCCGTCCGCCAGCCGCCCCACCTGCTCGACCGTCGCCAGCGCCCCCACCGCCGCGTACGACCCGTCCAGCCGCGGCACCAGCAGCACCTGCGGCTTCCCCCCGGCGCTCCCGGCGCGGGCCGCCTCCACGGCCGCCCGCACCTCGGGATTCGAAAGTTCCAGCGGGACCACCATGCCGGGGAGCACCACCTCGTCGTCGAGCGGCAGCACAGGCAGAGTGAGCGGAACGGACGTCGATGCCATGATCTCTCCCCAGTCAGTGAAGTTGAGCTGACCTGACTAAGGTCTGGCGATCCGGGATTGTTCCCCGCCCCGCGTTCGCTCCCGGAGAACACCCCCCGCACGGCGGAGCGGGCGCACGACAGAGACCCCGCACCCCGTCAGGGGCGTGCGGGAGCACCTCCCGGCCCGCTCGGGGCCGGGGAAGGAGAGGAGCAGGTCAGGAGGATCGCGGCACGGGCCGGAGCCCCGCCCACGCCGCGACCCGGCCGCCCCGGGAGCGCCGCGCCCGCCAGGGCCGCCCGCCCCCGCCCCCGCGGACGACCGGCCACAGCGCGACGCCCACCGCCAGCGCGGCCGGGTGGCCGACCCCGGTGACCAGGTCGGCGTCGCCGACCACCTGGTGCCCGATCAGCGCGAGCCCCGCGCCGAGCGCGACCTTCCGCCCGGTCGGCCCGAGCAGCCCGGCGAGCGCGCCCAGCGAGGCCAGCACCCCGTACGAGACGCCGATGTCCATCGCGTCCAGCAGTTCGGCCCCGGCGTGGTCGGTGGCGACCGCGGCGACCACGACGCCCTGCGAGAGCAGGGTCGCGGCGACGTGCCCGGCGCCGAAGACGCCGAGGGCACGAAGGCCGCCGATCCGTCGTTCCAGGGGTGCGACGGTGAGGGCGAAGGCCCAGAAGTACGGCATCCAGACCGGTCCGGCGACCCACAGGCCGCTGCCGACGAGGGAGAGCGCGGGGTGGGCGAGCAGGTTGTGCGCGTCGGTGGAGGAGAGGGACTGGAGCCGGTGCACGGTCTCCGGGTCGCCGAAGCGGGCGTAGAGGGTGGTGCCGAGCAGCAGTGCGAGGTAACCCAGCGCGAACGGGTTGGCCCGCGGGGTGGGCACGGCCCGCAGTCCCGGCCTGATCAGTCGTCGTCGCAGTTCCGCGCTGGTCACGGTGCCTCCCGAACGCCTCGTCCAGCCCACCATAAGCGGGACGGGTGAGAGGTGTCTGAGGAACTTCTGTGAAGACCTCCACCCCGGCCCGCCCCGGTCGCACACGTACCGCTACAGCTCGCAAGCGCTGCGGGTAAGGTACTGGCCCGTGCCCGTCCGAACGGGGACCTGCCAAACCTGATGCGTCCGCCGGCGGGGCACACCCACGACGGAACAGCACGACGGAAACAAGACGACTACGAGCGGAGCCCGCCGTCCCGAGGCGGCCGGCCCGCGAGCCCTGGGGGCGGTGGCGTGACCGTGACAGAGATGCAGCAAGAGACGATCAGCAGTGGACCGGTGGGCACCCAGCGACGGGTGCTCGTCGTGGAGGACGAGCCCACCATCGCGGAGTCGATCGCGGCACGGCTGGGGGCCGAGGGCTTCAAGGTGGCGGTGGCCCACGACGGGCCGGGCGCGGTGGACGGGTTCCACACCTGGCAGCCGGACCTGGTGGTGCTGGACATCATGCTGCCGGGCTTCGACGGCCTGGAGGTGTGCCGCCGGATCCAGGCCCAGCGCCCGGTGCCGGTGCTGATGCTGACCGCGCGGGACGACGAGACGGACCTGCTGGTGGGTCTGGGCGTCGGCGCGGACGACTACATGACCAAGCCGTTCTCGATGCGCGAGCTGGCGGCCCGGGTGAACGTGCTGCTGCGCCGGGTCGAGCGCGCCCAGCAGGCGGCCCGCACGCCCGCGCTGGGGTCCCTGCGCTTCGGCGAGCTGGAGATCGACCACGTGCAGCGCCGGGTCCGGCTGGGCGCGGGCGACGTGCACCTGACGCCGACCGAGTTCGACCTGCTGGCCTGCCTGGCCGCGCAGCCGCGCGCGGTGCTGACCCGCGAGCAGCTGCTGGCCGAGGTGTGGGACTGGACCGACGCGTCCGGCACCCGCACGGTGGACAGCCACGTGAAGGCGCTGCGCCGGAAGATCGGGGCGAGCTGGATCCGCACGGTGCACGGCGTCGGGTACGCGCTGGAGGCCCCGCTCTCCTGACCGGCCGCCGCCGGTCCGGGCCCCGCGGGCCCGTTCGGCGGCCCGCCCCCGCTCCGGGACCTCCTCCCCCGGGGCCGCACCGGGACGAGTCACCGAGGACGAGTCGCAGGGACACCATGACCTTTCCGCAGCAACGCAACGGGGAAGCCGGCCACGCCTCCCCCCGGCCCCCGCTCGCGCGCCCCCCGCTCGTGGTGCGCGCCGCGCGCCGGGTGTGGACGGACATCCGCCCGTTCGACCCGGTCCGCTCGATCAAGGGCAAGCTGGCCCTGCTGGTGGTCGTCTCGGTGGTGCTGGCCACCGGGATGGTGGTGGTGGCGATCCGGTCGGAGACCCAGATCCGGATCATCATGATCTTCTCGCTGATCGCCTCGCTGCTGTTCATGCAGTTCCTGGCGAACGGCCTGACCGCGCCGCTGCGCGACATGACGGCGGCGGCCCGGTCCATGGCGGAGGGCGACTACAGCGCCCGGGTCGAGGTGTCCTCGCGGGACGAGATCGGCGAGCTGGCCGACACCTTCAACCGGATGGCGGGCGACCTGGAGGCCGCCGACCGGCACCGCCGCGAGCTGATCGCCAACGTCTCGCACGAGCTGCGCACCCCGATCGCGGCCCTGCGCGGCCTGCTGGAGAACGTGGTGGACGGCGTGGTGAAGCCGGACCCGAAGAACCTGGGCACCGCGCTGGAGCAGACCGAGCGCCTGGGCCGCCTGGTCACCCACCTGCTGGACCTGTCGAAGCTGGACGACGGCGTCGTCCCGCTGGACTCCCACCCGTTCCGGGTGCGCCCGTTCCTGGACGGGGTGCTGCGCGGGGTGACGGTGGACGGGGCGACGGCCGGCGGCGCGTACGACCGGCGCGGGGACGTGCGGCTGGCGGTGGACGTGCAGCCGCCCGACCTGACCGCGGTGGCGGACGCGGAGCGGCTGCACCAGGTGGTGGCCAACCTGGTGGACAACGCCTGCAAGCACTCGCCGGCCGGCGGCACCGTGACGGTGCGGGCCCGGGCGGCGGAGGGCGGCGGGCTGCTGCTGGAGGTGGAGGACCAGGGTCCGGGCATCCCGGCAGAGGACCGCGAGCGGGTCTTCGAGCGGTTCGGCCGCAGCGGTTCGCCGACCGCGCTGGGGCCGGGCAGCGACGGCGGCACCGGGCTGGGCCTGGCGATCGCGCGCTGGGCGGTGGACCTGCACGGCGGCCGGATCCGGGTGGCGGAGGCGGCGGCGGGCTGCCGGATCGAGGTCACCCTTCCGGGTGAGACGCCGGTGCCGGCCTGAGACCGTGTCGGAATCGGTACAAAGCGGAGCCGGGCCCTCCGGCCCGGTGTCCGGCCGACTCCGCCGAGTGGTCCAGACCACTGGTTCGCCCGATTTTCCGCCGGTATGACCACGACCGATCGCGGCTCCCTTTCCCCGGTTTCCCCCCTCCCTAACGTGCACTTCCGGCCGAAAACCGGTCCGACGATGTGATCTGGGTGACGCCTGACCATCGGAGACTGCGCGATCCCTGGTCAGGGGCGTAGCCTTAATCCCCGCTGTCCACCATCCCAAAAGGAAGCGGAAGAGGGCGGTTGCCCCGTGTCGCCACACCAAGAAACCCCCAGCTCGGCAAGCTCCACTGGCTTCGGCCCCAATGAGTGGCTCGTCGACGAGATCTACCAGCAGTACCTCCAGGACCCGGCTTCGGTCGACCGCGCCTGGTGGGACTTTTTCGCCGACTACAAGCCCGGTACCGAGGTGACTCCAGTGACCCAGGCCGCAACTCCGGTCGGCGCCCAGCCGACCCCCGTTGCCGCTCCCGTTGCCGCAGCTCCGGCCGCGCCCGCCGCCCCCGCGCC
>NZ_JBHUWH010000294.1:0-10165 GCF_042670125.1 Kitasatospora sp. NPDC057198
CAGCAGCACCGGTGCGCGCTGGAGGCGGTAGCTCCAACGCGGCGCCAGCGCGCCGAACTCCCGCACGTCCTGCGGCTCGTCCAGCCAGCGGCGGACCTCGGCCGGGACCCCGGGTCCGGCACCGGCCGGGGCGTCGGCCGAGCCGCGCAGGTCGAGCAGGCGGTCGCCGGGGGCGGCCGCCAGCAGTCGGGCCTCCACCGTTCCGCTCCGGGGCCGGCCGAGCCGGTGCACGGCGACCGGGCCGGGCGCCGGACGCGCCCACGGACCCGGCCAGGTGCGGCGGGCCCGGAACGCGCCCCGGCCCAGCAGCAGGGCCAGCGCGTAGTACCCCGCGCCGTACCGGGCCCGCAGCCGGCCGCCCAGCGTCAGCCCCGTCCCGCGCGAACCCGCCTTCGCCACATGGCCGTTGTGCGCCCAGACGACGACCTTCGCGGCCGGGTCGGCCAGCAGTCCGTCCACCGCCCCGGCCATGTACCCGTCCCGCACCGCCCAGACGGTCCGCTCCTGGTCCCGGTGCCGCCACTCCCGGCCGGCCAGGTCGACCGCCGCCCGCAGCAGCTGCGCGTGCCGCAGCGCACCGGCGTCCCCGGGCGCGGCGGTCGTGACGAAGTCCGCCAACTCCTCGGCCCGGCACACCAGTCGGCCCTCCGGGTCGGGGTGCGAACCGGGCGCCGCGACGGCCGCCGAACGCAGCGGGTCGAGCAGGGCGGCGGCCCGCCCGGGGGCGGTGCGGCGCAGCAGCGCGTCGAGCGCGTCGACGGAGGGGCCGCAGCGCTGGGGGTCGATGCCGGCGAACCGCACCTGCCGGGCGGGCGGGCGGCCCCGGTTCCACTCCCGCAACCACTCGACCACGTCGAGGAGTTCGCGCGTGCGCCAGATCCAGAAGCCGAGGCCCTCCAGGGCGCGGGCGGCGTCTCCGGCGCCGGTGCGGACGTACGCGTCCACAGTGTCGGCGGGGGCGGCCGGGGCCTCCAGGGCGAGTGCGGTGAAGCCGAGTTCGGCGACCAGGAACTCCAGCAGCCGGTGCTTGAGCCGGAACAACTCCCGCGTCCCGTGGGTGGCTTCGCCGAGGCCGACCACCCGGACGCCGTCGAGCGCCGCGCCCAGCGGCCGGAGGTCGCCGGTGGGCGCGCCCGGCGCCAGGGCGTGCAGCGGGCGGGCGTGCCGGGCCAGCCAGCCGTCCAACTCGCCGGGCGCCGCCCGTCCCCGTCCCATGGGGGTGAGGGTACGCCGGCCCGGCCCGGCTCGGCCCGGCCGCGGAGGCCGGCAGGCCGGGCGGGCGGGCGGGCGGGCGGTCAGTCGAGCAGGCGCTCCCAGAGCAGTGCGTCGTGCCAGCTCCCGTCGAGGAGGATCGAGGAGTGCGCGACGCCGTACGGGGTGAAGCCGTTGCGGCGCAGCACCCGCTGGGAGGGCAGGTTCTCCAGGTTGGTGCTGGCCTCGACGCGGTGCAGGCCGAGTTCGTCCGCCATCAGCCGGAGGGCGAGCGCGACGGCGCGACCGGCGTGGCCCTGGTTCTGGGCGGTGGTGGCGGTCCAGTAGCCGAGGGAGGCGCGGCGCAGGTGGGGCTGGGGCAGGATGCCGCCGACGGTGACCTGGCCGATCACCTCCCCGTCGGCGAGCACCGCGCCCGGCCAGAGCGTGCCCGCGCGGTGTCCGGCCAGCAGGCGGTCGATCCGTTCCGCCTGGCCGGCCGCGGTGAGGTGCTCGGGCGGCTGGGCCGGTTCCCAGCGGCGGAACGCGTCGGCGTCCCGGGCCCGGTGCGCGGCGATCGGGGCGGCGTCGGCGGGTTCGATCAGGCGGATGCGGGTGCGACCGGGCACGGGCGGCTCCTCCTCGGAGCGGGGGCGGGGGTCTGGGCGGGGGTTGGGACGGGGTTCGGGACGGGGCTCGGGACGGGGTTCGGGGCGGGGTTCGGGCGGAACGGGAGCCTACGCCCGGCGCCGGCCCGGCCCCGCCCGGACGCCCGCGCGGGGCGGTTGCTAACCTCGCGGCCGTGTCCGACACCGGTTCAGATCCCCTGCCCGCGGCCGCTCCGACGGACGTCCCCGGCTGCGTCGACGAGTTGGTCGCGCAGATGCGCGCCGAGTCCGAGGCGGGGTTCCGCCGCGCACTGGGCGCGCTGGGGGAGGTCGCGCGGGCGGGCGGCCCGGCGGCGCTGACGGCGGCCGTCGAGGCGCTGGCCCCGCTGCTGCCGACCCTGCACGGGGTGTTCGCCAGGACGGCGGTGCTGGCGGGGGCGTGCGTGGAGCGGGGCGGGTCGCCGGCCGCGCTCGCCGGGGTGCTGCCCGCGCGGACGGCGGCGGCGCTGCGGATGTTCGCGATGGTCCCGGGGCTGTGGGCGCAGCAGGTGCCGGACGGGTTCCCGCCGCCGCCGGACTGGAGCTCGCCGGACGCGGTGGACGAGGTGGTGCGGGCCTGCACGGCGGTGGGCGCGCGGGGCGGCTTCGGCGCGGCGGAGATGCGGGCGGTCGCCCTGTCCTGGTTCGACGCCGAGGACTGGCTGCGGGCCTCGATCACCGTCCTGGGGCACCGGGAGTTCCGGGCCGCGGCCGACCCCGAGGAGCTGCGGGAGCTGCGGGCGGCCACCGAGGATGTCGCCGAACTGTCGCTCGTCCCGGAGGAGTTCGGCCTGCGCGGGGTCGCCCGGCGGGCGCTCTGGGCGGATCAGCTGGCCGCCGTCCTGGACGACGAGCCGCTGATCGTGCTCGACCCCGGCTCGGGGCGCGGTTTCGCGCTGACGATGAGCGGCGTCGGCGACAACTTCCAACTGCACACCCTGCTCGCGGACCGGCTGATCGGCAGTCGGCTCCGCGGCCTGCTGCCGGGCGAGCCGCCCGCCCGCTCCTGGGTGGCGGCCGCGACCGGCGGCAGCCCCCGCACCGCCCCGGACGACCCGGTGCTGCGCCGCTTCCGCCTGTTCGACGGCCACGGCCGCTACGTCGCCCCCGAGGGGATCCCCGCCGACATCCGCCCGCTGGACGGCGTACGGGTGCTCGTCCTGCACCCGCCGCGCGGCAGGTTCGGCTGGACGAGCGGCCGGGTCTTCGAGCACCTGGTCCCCTCGCTGCGCCTCGAGCGCCGCCTGCCCCGCCAGGAGGCCGCCGCCTGGCTGCGCCGGACCGCCCCCGCCCGGGAGGACGACCTGCTGGCCCCCGCCGGCCCCTGACCGTCCGCCTGCCGTCCGCCTGCCGGCCCCTGAGCGTCCGCCCCCGCCCGCCGTGCGCGTCCCCGCCGTACCGGTCGCCGCCGCGCCCGCCCGTCGCAGCTGCCCGCGGCCGGCTCCGCCTGGGATGATCGGGGCATGGCCTCCGATCTCGCCCGCGCCCTCGCCGCCGCCGTCCGCGGCGAGGTCCGTTTCGACACCGCCGAGCGCGCCGTGTACGGGCAGGACGCGTCGAACTACCGGCAGGTGCCGCGCGGGGTCGTGAAGCCCGTCGACCGGGCGGACGTGCGGGAGGCGCTGCGGGTGTGCCGGGAGCGCGGGGTGCCGGTGGTGGCGCGCGGCTCGGGGACGAGCATCGGCGGGCAGGCGATCGGGCCGGGCGCGGTGGTGCTGGACTTCCGGCGGCACTTCGGGCGGGTGCTGGAGGTGGATCCGGAGCGGCGCACCGCGCGGGTCGAGCCGGGTGCGGTGCTGGACGAACTCCAGCGTGCGGCAAGGCCGTTCGGGCTGCGCTTCGGGCCGGACCCGTCCACCCACAGCCGGTGCACGATCGGCGGGATGATCGGCAACGACGCCTGCGGTTCGCACTCGCCGGCCTGGGGCCGCACCTCCGACAACCTGCACGGCCTGGACCTGCTGCTGGCCGACGGCACCGAACTGTCCGTCACCGGCCCGCTGCCGCCCGCCGAACGGGCCGCGCTGGCCGGCGCCCCGGGCCGGATCGGCCGCCTGCACCGGGAGTTGCAGGCGCTGGCGGCGGACAACCTGGCACTGCTGCGCCGGGCGATGCCGGTGCTGCCCCGGCGCGGCTCGGGCTACCCGCTGGACGCGCTGCTGCCCGAGCGCGGCTACGACCTGGTGCGGGCGGTCACCGGCACCGAGGGGACGTGCGCGCTGCTGCTGGGCGCGACGGTGCGGCTGGTGCCGGAACCGGCGGCCCGGGCGCTGGTGGTGGCCGGGTACCCGGACGAGACGGCGGCGGCCGACGCGGTGCCCGCACTGCTCCCGCTGGCGCCGCTGACCTGCGAGGGGATGGCCGCCGACCTGGTGGCCGCGCTGCTCGCTTCCGGCCCGCGCCCGCCGGTGCTGGACCGGCTGCCGGACGGCGCGTGCTGGCTGTTCCTGGAGACCGGCGGCGCGACGCCCGCCGAAGCCGCCGACCGGGCAAGGGAGTTGGCGGACGCGGTGCGGCGGGAGCGGGTCGCGTCGGTCGCGCTGGTGACCGACCCGGGCGAGCAGCGGGCGCTGTGGGCGATCCGGGAGGCGGGCGCGGGCATCGTCACCCGGCTGCCGCCGGGCCCGGACGGGCGGCCGGGCGGTGCGGCCTGGCCCGGCTGGGAGGACTCCGCCGTCCCGGTCGAGCAACTGGGCTCCTACCTACGGCAGTTGCGGTCGCTGCTGAAGCGGCACGGGCTGCGCGGGGTGCCGTACGGGCACTTCGGCGAGGGCTGCGTGCACCTGCGGCTGGACTTCCCGCTGCGCGAACGGCCGGAGGCGTTCCGGGAGTTCATGGTGGAGGCGGCGGACCTGGTGGTGGCGCACGGGGGTTCGCTGTCGGGCGAGCACGGCGACGGGCAGGCGCGGGCCGAACTGCTGCCCCGGATGTTCCCGCCGGAGGTGATCGGGCTGTTCGCCCGGTTCAAGCGGATCTGGGACCCGGACGGCCTGCTGAACCCCGGCCTGCTGGTCGACCCGCGCCCGCTGGACGCCGATCTGCGCTTCCCCGGGCGGGAGTTGCCGCTGGCGCTGGCCTACCCGGAGGACGGCGGCAGCCTGCTGTCGGCGGTGCACCGCTGCGTGGGCGTCGGCAAGTGCGTGGACACCTCGACCGGAGTGATGTGCCCGAGCTACATGGTGACCGGCGAGGAGCGGCACTCGACCCGGGGGCGGGCCCGGCTGCTCGGCGAGATGCTGCGCGGCGAACTGGTCACCGACGGCTGGCGCTCGCCCGAGGTGCGCGAGGCGCTGGACCTCTGCCTGGGCTGCAAGGGCTGCGCGAGCGACTGCCCGGTGCACGTGGACATGGCCACCTACCGCTCCGAGTTCCTGTACCACCACTACCGGTTCCGGCCGCGCCCGGCCGCGCACCTGTCCTTCGGCTGGCTGCCGCTGTGGCTGCGGCTGGCCCACCTGGCGCCGCGCGCCGCCGATGCCGTGCTGCGCGGCCGGTTCAGCGGGCCGGTGCTCAAGCGGCTCGGCGGCGTCGACCCGCGCCGCGAACTGCCCGCGCTGCCGGAGCGCCGGTTCAGCGCCTGGTTCCGCGAGCACCGGGCCGCGCACCCGGCGGCTCCGGACGCCCCGGCGGTGCTGCTGTGGCCCGACTCGATGTCCGAGCTGCTCGACCCGGCCCCGGCCCGGGCCGCCGTCCTGGTGCTGGAACGCCTCGGCTTCCGGGTGCTGCTGCCCACCGGCCCGGTGTGCTGCGGGCTGACGCTGGTCGCCAGTGGCCAACTCGGCCTGGCCCGGCGGGTGGTGGCCCGTTCGCTGCGCCACCTGGGCGAACTGCCGCCCGGACTCCCGGTGGTGGGCCTGGAGCCGTCCTGCACGGCGACCGTGCGCTCGGACTGGGCGCGGCTGCTGCCCGGCGGCGAGGCGGCCTCCGGACTCCCGTCCCGGATCCGCACCCTGGCCGAGTTCCTGGACGAACGGCCGGTGGAGCTGCCGGAGTTGACCGGCCCGGCGATGACCCAGGTGCACTGCCACCAGCACGCCGTCCTCGGCACCGGCGCCGACCGCCGGATCACCGCCCGCCTCGGCCTGGACAACCGCCAACTGGACGCCGGGTGCTGCGGGTTGGCGGGTGCGTTCGGCTTCGAGCGCGGCCACTGGGAGGTGTCGGTGGCCGCCGCCGAACGCGCCCTGCTGCCCGCCGTCCGGGCGGCCGCGCCGGAGACGCTGCTGCTCGCCGACGGGCTCAGCTGCCGCACCCAGCTCACCCAACTGGAGCCCTCCGCCAGGCCGTTGCACCTGGCGGAGGTACTGCTACGGGCCTTCGAACAGGCCGAGGGCCGCTGACCGGACGGCTCACCCGCCCGGCTCACTCGCCCGGGTAGCGGACTCCGATCCGCTCGCGCACCGCGTCCAGGGTGCGCATCACGGTCAGCGTGGAGTCCAGCGGCACCAGCGGGGACTCCGTCTCCCCGGCCCGCAGGCAGCGCATCACCTCGGCCGCCTCCAGCCCGTAGCCGTGCCCGGCCCGCGCGGGGGCGGTGAAGACCTCCGGCTCGGCGCCGTCCCGGTGCAGGGTGAACCCGGCCGGGTGGAAGAAGTCCCGGTCGATCTCGATCCGGCCCGTGCTGCCCTGGACGGAGGCCCGCTGGCCGCACTGCACGTCGAGCGAGCAGGACAGCAGCGCGGTCGCCCCGCCCGGGTGGCCGAGCAGGATGCCGGTGTTGGCGTCCACCCCGAGAGCGGTCAGCCGCGCCCACGCCTGCACCGACTCCGGTGCGCCGAGCAGCAGTTGGGCGAACGCGACGGGGTACACCCCCAGGTCGAGCAGGGCGCCGCCGCCCGCCGCCGGGTCCCACAGCCGGTGGGTCGGGTCCTCCTCCGCGGTGAACCCGAACTCGGCCTGCACGGAGCGGACTTCACCGATCGCCCCGTCCGCGACCAGTTCGGCGATCCGCCGCACCGTCGGGTCCAGGTACGTCCACATCGCCTCCATCAGGAAGACCTCGCGCTTGCGGGCCAGCGCGACCAGCTCGGCGGCCTGCTCGGAGTTCAGCGTGAACGGCTTCTCGCACAGCACCGCCTTCCCCGCCTCCAGCAGCAGCACGGTCGCCGCGTGGTGCGCGGCGTGCGGGGTCGCCACGTAGACGACGTCGATCTCCGGGTCGGCCGCCAGCTCCTGCCAACTGCCGTACGCCCGCGCGATGCCGTGCCGGTCGGCGAAGGCCCGCGCGGTCTCCTCCCGCCGGGAGGCGACGGCGAACGCCTCGGCGCCGGGGACGGCCGCCAGGTCCTCGACGAAGGAGGTGGCGATCCCCCCGGTGGCGAGGATCCCCCAGCGAATCGGACGGTCGGTGATCGGCTGCACGGAAAACTCCTCCGGTCCGGCGGTGGTACGGGCTGCCCCACCCTATCCACCTGCAAGAATCGAGAACGGACAAGGGGGACGAACCAGGGGCCCGGGGAACTGTCGGCAGACGGGCATGCACCACCAGGGGCCCGGGGAACGGCGGGTCCGTGCTGCTGACGGCCGGAGCCCGTCGGAGTGTCCGTGCTGCTGCGTGTCTTGAACAGAACCGGAAGCCGATGCGCGCTCCGGCAGTGAACCGCTCGCAGACCGGGCCTCGCCGTTCCCCGAGCCCCCGGTGGTTGCTCTCCCGTTGTCAGCTTTCCCGCGTCACCGCGATCATCGCCGCGTCGTCCTGCAGGCGACCGCCGACGTGGTCGAGGAGGTCGCGGCGGAGGGCGTCCAGCAGGGCGTGTGGGCTACCGGCGGGGAGGCTCGCGGCGCGGGCGGGCAGGGGGTAGAAGGTGCCGTCGGCGTCGCGGGCCTCGGTGACCCCGTCGGTGTGGAGGAGCAGGGTGCTGCCGGGCGGGAAGTCGAACTCCTCGGTGCGCCGGTCGACGGGGCCCAGGGCGCTCATGCCGAGGGGCGGGGCGGTGCGGCGCAGCGGCAGGGGGTGGGCGCCGGCGGCGGTGAGCAGGAGGGGCGGGGGGTGGCCGCAGTCGGCGATCCGGGCGGTGGGGCGGTCGTCGGGGAGGTCGAGGACCAGGGCGGTGACGAAGTTCTCCTGGACGTCCTGGCCGCCGTCGGAGAGTTCGGCGAGGTGGCGGCGGTAGGAGGCTTCGAGCGCGTCGGCCAGCCGCGCGGGGTCCTGGTGCTGGTGGGCGAGTTCGCGGAACGCGCCGAGCAGGGCGGCGGCGTCGCCGACGGCGGCGAGGCCCTTGCCGCGGACGTCGCCGATCAGCAGGCGGGTGGCGTGCGGGGTGCGGACGGCGGCGTACAGGTCGCCGCCGACGTTGGCCTCGTCGTCGGCGGCGAGGTAGCGGGTGGCGATCCGCAGCGGTCCGGCGCGGTCGGGCAGGGGGCGCATCATGACGCGCTGGACGGCGTCGGAGACGGTGCGGACCCGGTCGAGTTCGCGGCCGTGGCGTTCGTGGATGCGGGTGTAGGCGAGGACGACGCCGGTCACCACGGCGAGCGCGGCGAGCTGGGCCTCGTGGTTGGGGGTGAACAGGCCGCCGTGCAGGGAGGCGATGACGGCCTGGGCGATCAGGGCGAGGACGCCGATCAGCGCGGTCAGCCGGGTGCCGCCGAAGGAGGGGGTGACGGCGGGGGCGACCACCAGCAGCGGGCCGAGGTGGATGTCCGGGGAGATCGAGATGTCGACGGCGGAGATCAGCACGATCAGGCCGAGCGGCAGCAGCACCATCAGGTGTCCGGTGCGCCACTCGCTCAGCAGGCCGGCCAGTCTCCGCCGCACTCCCACCCCACCACCATGCCCTGCGGACGCCGCCCCCACGACCCGGTGCACGCTGCGCGCACGGGTCGTGACGCGGCGCACCCGGCCGCCCCGGCCGCCGCCCCCCCGTTCGACCCGCTCGGCCCACCGGACCGGCAGGCGGATCGGCAGTCGAGCCGAAACCCCTGCGCGCGGGGAGTACCGGGCAGTAGCCTCCCCTGGTCGATCCGATCCCGATCCGTCGCCACCTGGAGGCCCCGTGCGCCCGATAGCGCGCCGCCGTACGTTCGTTGCCGCTGCTCTGACCGCCCTGGTGTTCGCCGCCGCGGGCACCGTCCCCGCCGTCGCGGCGCCGGCCGCCGGGCACGGTCCGGACGGGAACGGCGGGAAGGGTGCGCACCGCACCGCGTACTACCTGGCGCTCGGGGATTCGCTGGCGGCGGGCTACCAGAGCACGCCGGACGGCGGGCACCTGGTGGGCCGGGGCTACGCGCAGGACCTGGCCCGGACGCTGGGGGCGCGGGCCGCGCAGCAGCACCGGCCGTTCGAGTTCACCGACCTGGGCTGTCCGGGCGAGACCACCGGCACCATGGCGAACGGCGGCTGCCCGTACCCGCACTCCTTCGGCGGCTCCCAACTGGAGGCGGCGGTGGCCTACTTGAAGGCGCACCGGAAGGACGAGCTGCTGGTGACGATCGACATCGGCGCCAACGACGTGCAGCGCTGCGCCGCCGGCGGCTCGCTGGACCTGCCGTGCGCGCTGAACGGCATCGAGCAGGTCCGCACCGGGCTGGACCGGATCCTGGGCGAGCTGCGGGCGGCGGCGGGCCCGCGCACCCGGATCGTCGGGATGAACCTGTACGACCCGTTCCTGGCGGCCTGGGTGACCGGCGACCGGGGCAAGGAACTCGCCACCGCCTCGGTGCAGTTGAGCGATTCGCTGAACGGCGTGATCGAGGCGGTGGACGCCCGCCACCGCGTCCCGACGGCCGACGTGGCGGGCGCCTTCGCCACCGACGCCTTCACCCCGACGGTGCCGCTGGGCGGGCAGCAGGTGCCGCTGAACGTGGCCCGGATCCTGCAGTGGACCAACATGGCGCGCGGCGACATCCACGCCAACGACGCCGGCTACCAGGTGATCGCGGACGCGTTCCTGGCCGAACTGCCCGGCCGCCACCCGCGGTGACGGCCGGCGGACTCCCCGCTCACACCGTGGCGAGCAGGAAGTCCTCGCCGCTGGAGGGGCGCAGGCCGTCCGGCCGGCCGGTGAACCAGCGTTCGGCGAGGACCCGGCCGGAGAGGTGGCCGACCTCCCGGAAGCCGCTCTCCCGGGCGAGGTCCAGCATCCGCCCGGGGGCGTAGAAGCTGCGGAACGGCGTTCCGGCCCGGTTCGCGCCCTCACCGCTGGTGCGCAGGCCCGGCCGGTCGGCCGGGTCGAGCAGGTCGGCGGGCAGCAGGAAGGTCATCGCCAGGGTCGTTCCGGGGGCCAGCGCGGCGACCTTGCGCAGCACGTCCCGGGTGGCGTCCTCGGTGAGGTACATGCTGACGCCGACCGAGGCGACCACCGCGCGGCGGCCGGGGTCGAACCCGG
>NZ_JBHUWH010000295.1:0-10161 GCF_042670125.1 Kitasatospora sp. NPDC057198
CGGTGCACTGCCGTGGCGCGCATCGGCTTCCGGTTCCGTTACGGCACGCAGCAGCACGGACCTCCGATGGGCTCCGACCGTCAGCAGCACGGACCCGCCGTTCCCCGGGCCCCTGGTTTCGCTCCCCGGGCCCTGCCCGCTCAGAACAGGCCGTGCCACATCTGCTCGACGATGACGTTCCACCAGGCCGACTCCTTGCGGAACGCCTCCGGGTCGATCGCCGCCAACTCGTCCTGGAGGGCCACCACCACCGCCGCGGCGGCGTGCGGGTCCAGTCCGGGCAGCGCGGCGCGGGCGGCGACCAGCGACTCCAGGCCGCGCAGGAACGCCGACACCGAGGAGCTGACGTACCGGCCGCTGCCGGTGCGCGGGTGCACCGCCCACACCGACCCGGCCTTCCCGTCGTGGTCGCTGCACTGCACGGCCACCACGCACAGCCCGTCCGACCCGATCCTGATCCAGCCCGCCAGGACGTCCAGCACCTGCGGTCCCACCTCGGCGGCGGTCCCGACGGCCGACAGGTGGGTGCGCAGGTCGGCGAACAGCCCGCCGGCCGGCGGCTGTTCCGGGCGGTCCGCGGTGAAGAACAGCGGCACCTCGGCGGGCAGCCCCGCCCACACCAGGGTGGACTGGGCCGACTCCGGCAGGGCGCTCTCCGCCACGTCGTCCGCGTCGTACCGCACCACCTCGCCGAACACCTCGGCGACCCGCCGCCCCAGCGCCACGTCCCGCACCGCCGGGGCCGGCTCCACCTCGCCCGGCTGCGGCGCCGGCACCCGGCACGGCCGCGGCGGCGGCTGCTGCCCGGCCAGCCGGGCGGTGCGCTCCACGTGGTCGGCGAGGGCGGCGACGCCCTCGGCCCGCTCGTCCGGGAAGATCCCGTACAGGTGCGAGCAGGAGAACTCCGCGTTCGGGAACTCCCGTTCCACCAGCACCGCGGTGTACCCGCCCGGCAGGGAGGCCGGCCGCAGGTCGGTGTGCACCGCCAGCACGTTGCCGGCCGGGACGCCCAGGCGCCGCAGCTCGGCCGCCAACTGGTACTCGGCGGGCGGCAGTCCGGGCGCCGAGAGCCGGAACAGCGAGACCTCCTGCCCGCTCCCCGGGTCCACGTACGTCGCCACCGCGGTGTTCCCCGGCCCGGTGGCCGGCGGCCCCGACCGCCGCGACAGCTGCGCGTGCTGCTCCTCGTACGCCCGGACCACCTCCTCCACCGGCACGGACGACCACACGCTCAACTCGCCGCTCTCCCGGTCCACCACGCCGCACGCGTCCCCGATGTCCGCCGGCGGGCGCCGCTCCCCGGTCACCGGGTCCCGCTCCAGCGGCGCGGGCGCCGCCCACACCACCCAGCCCAGGCTGAACTCCCGGTGCCGCACGGCGCGTTGCCGATCGGCAGGCGCGCCGCCGTTCAGCCAGCGGTCGGCGGTGGCGAGTGCCTGCTCCTGGGTGATCACGACGGTTCCTCCGTTGGCGGTTCCCGGTTGCTGGGCCCGGTTCCGAGTGAGACTAGCGGGAGGTTCCCCCGAGCACGAACGGGTGTCCGGTATCACCCGAGGAATTCCCGTATGGGGCAATGGGATTGCCGATGCTTGATCATACGGGTGCGATCATTTGACTATCCTTTGAATCTCGTGCAACGTTCTGCCTCATCCGTCCACCGGGGGGCCGGTGACTCGTTCACCGGGAGCGGTGGTTCCGTCAGTTGGGGGAGACTGACCCTTGTCGATGATGCTGCCCGAGCCGCTCGAGTGGGTCCTGGAGATGCTCGGCTTCGACTGGCCGAAGGCGGACGAGGACAAGCTCCGCGAATGCGCCCAGGTCTGGCGCGACTTCGCCGACCGGGTCGACGAGGTCAACCAGCAGGCCCTGAACGCCGCCAACAGCGTCCGCTCCACCAACGCCGGCGACGACATCGACGCCTTCGGCCGGGCCTTCGACAAGTTCTCCACCGGCGGTGACGGCTACCTCGCCGACATGGCCTTCGCGTCCCGGCTGATCGCCACCGCCTTCGACGCCGCCGCGATGATCGTGGTCGCCTGCAAGATCGCCGTCATCGCCCAACTCGCCATCCTCGCCACCGAGATCATCGCCGCCCAGGGCGCCGCCCTGTTCACCTTCGGCCTCTCCGAAGTCGCCGCCCTCGGCGCCACCCAGGCCACCAAGATGATCGTGCGCCGCCTGCTGAAGGAACTCCGCGACGCACTCGTCGAAGCGATCCTCGAAACGCTCAAGGACCCGATCGTCTCCGCCGTCCAGACCATGATCAGCGACCTGATCGCCCAGACCGTCAACCAGGGCTTCGGCACCCAGAACGGCTACGACCTCGGCCGCACCGCCAAGAAGGGCGTGGAGGAGGGCGTCAAGTCCGCCCAGAACTGGCAGGAGACCTTCACCAGCAACCTCAAGGACGGCCTCGGCTCCCGCGCCGGCTCCCACGTCCGCGGCCGCGCCGACGCCTCCGCCGCCATCGGCCGCGGCGAGGGCGACCCGGCGGACGGGGGCGGCGATGGCGGCACGGGCGGCGGTGGCGGTACGGCCAGCGGCGGTGCGGGCGGTGGTACGACCGGTGGCGGTACGGCCAGCGGCGGTGCGGGCGGTGGTACGACCGGTGGCGGCACGGCCAACGGCGGTGCGGGCGGCGTGACTTCCGGGGGTGGTGGCTCCGGCGGTGGGACCGCTGGGGGTGGCACCTCAGGCAACGGGAGTGTCGGCGGCGGGAGTTCCGGCAATGACGGAGTCGGCAGCGGCAGCGGCAGCGGCAGCGGCGGCAGCGGCGGCAGCGCCGGCCCGTCGGCCACCACCACCGGCCGTGCGCCGGACTCCGGTGGCTCGGCGTCCACCAACTCGCCCACCGGACGCGACACTTCATCGGACGCTCCGACCCCAGCCCCGACCCCGACCCCGACGCCCGCTCCTGCGCCCACGCCCGCGTCCTCGTCCGACCAGCGTGCCACCACGCCGCTCGACCCCTTCGGCACCCGGCTGAACGCCGACAACCCGGCCACCGCCCCGGCGGACGGCCCGTCGCCCACGGACACCCGCGCCGCCGCGCAGCAGCCCGCACCCGAGTCCCAGGCGTCCGCCCCCGCCACGCACACCGCACCGAATGCGGCTCCGGCGACTGACGCCGGGCAGTCCGCTACCAATGCCTCGGCTGCGGGATCGCCTGCGACTCCGGCGGAGGGCTCGTCCTCGGCGGACACCCGAGCCGCCGCACAGCAGCCCGCCTCCGAGGCCCAGACGTCCACTCCCGCTGCGCACACCGCGCCGGACGCGGCTCGTCCGGCGGAGGGTTCCTCGTCTGCGGATCCCCATACCTCCGCGCAGCAGCCCGCCTCCGAGGCCCAGACGTCCCCTCCCGCTGCGCACACCGCGCCGGATGCGGCTCGTCCGGCTGCGGTGGACCCCCGTATCGCCCTGTCGCAGCAGCCCGCTCCCGAGGCCCAGGCGTCCGCTCCCGCCACGCACACCTCTCCGGACGCGGCCCGACCGACCGACGCCAACTCGACTCCTGCGGCGGCACCTTCGTCGCACGCGGGCACCCAGCCGACTGCGCACGACAGCGCCGCCTCCGGCGCTCCGGCCGGACACGAGGGCTCGCACGGCCCGCGCCCTGACGGGGGCCCGGCTCACCACTCCGAGGCCAATTCCTCTGCTGCGCCCGGGTCTTCGTCGCCTTCCGACCGTCATCCGGATGCCCGCCCCGACGGGCACGGGGGTGTGCCCGGTTCGCGTCCTGACGGGGGTCCGGCTCACCACTCCGAGCCCAACTCGCCCACCGGCGAGGCGAATAGGCCCCAGCAGACAGGCGAGGAGGGGCGTTCGACGCCGTCCTCTTCGCCCACGGGGGTCCCGGCGGGTGCGGGGCATCACGGACGTCCGGCCGCCGAGCCGTCCGCGCAGCGCCATGACGCACCGCACGCCCAGCAGCCCGGCAGTGGCCACGGCGACGGCGACGGCCACGGCGGACGCGAGGGCCACCGTGCCGAGGACGCTGCGCCGCACGCCACCGTCCGTACGGCGGGAGCCGCCGTCGCGGACGCGCCGCCCGCGCACGTGCCCGGTCAGGCCACCGCGGAGTCCACCGCGCCCGCGTCGGCCCCCTCCACGGGGCAGGCCGGTCCGGTCGGGGGAGCCGTGCCGATGGGGGCGGGCGGTGTGCCGACCGCCAACAGCACGCCGGGGACGCCGAGTTCGAGCACGTCGGGTTCGGGTACGCCGGGTTCGGGTACGCCCCGCGCCGACCGTCCCGCCGCCGAGCCGACGACCGTCCCCACCCAGCGGCAGCGCCCGGACCAGCCCCGCCCGGACCGCCCGGTGTCCCTCGGTCAGCAGCCCGCCGGGGGCCGCCCCGACCCGCGCACCGCCCCCTGGCGCACCCCGCAGTCGGCCGACAACGCCACCCCGCGCCCCGACGCCCGCCCGACGCCGGCAGCGGACCCCCGTACGAACCGTCCGGACGCCCGCCCCGACCGCACCGACCGTCCCGCGGACACCGATCCGCGCCGGTCCGTGCCGGAGCAGTCCCCGTCCCAGGACCGCCCGTCCGCCGACGCCCCGAGCACCAATCACCCGTCCGCCGACCACCTGTCCACCGACCACCCCTCCCAGGACCACCCGTCCACCGAGCACCCGTCCACCGAGCACCCGGCCACTGATCACCCCGACGTGGACCCGTCCCGGCCCGTCACCGCCGACCGGCCGTACGGGGAGCCGGGCGGGCTGGTCGAGCCGGGGGCGCGGGAACGGCAGCGGGTGGAGGACGCGGTGCCGCGGGACGCCGACGGTCGGCCGCTGCGGCACCCGGATCCGGAGGGGGACTGGCCGCGGGCCGTCAACGGCGATCCGAACGAGCCGGGGCGGCGCAACAACTGCGCGGACGTCGCGCTGGCGACCGTCGACACCTACTCGGGGCACCCGACCCCGGCCGCGGCCCGGACGCCCGACCACGACGCGGACGGCAACCCGTCCGACCGCGGCGAGCGGGGCGGTCGCGACCGGATGGAGAAGGCCCTCGGGGCGAGGTTCTCCGACCTGGGCGACGGCCCGGCCGCGTACCGGCGACTGGAGGACACCCTCCGCCGCGAGGGGCACGGCTCGCAGGCCGTGATCATCACCCGGGACGCGGACGGCCGCGCCCACGCCTGGAACGCCGTCAACCACAACGGCAAGGTCACCTACATCGACGCGCAGACCGGCCGCCGCTCCGACCGGCCCCTGCACAACGGCGAGAACGGCGTCTTCGCCGTCCCGCTCGGCGCCGACCGCCGCCCCGCCGCCCCCGCCCCGCACGCCGACCCGAACCACGACCCGTCGCAGGACCGCCGTGCCCCGGAGGAGGTGGCCGGGGCGGACGACCCGAAGGACGACGCGGACAAGGACGGGACCGGCGGCGACGGGCGCCGGAAGAACGAACCCCCGGAAGAGATGACGCCGGAGGAGCGGGAGGAGCACAACGTCCACCTCGGCGAGGTGGAGCAGCGCAACGCCGAGGACTTCGACGAACTCCAGCGTGACCCGGACAAGAGCGGTGGCATCTCGGAGCCGTCGAAGGACGAGGCGCGGGTCGGCCTCGACCTCCGCGAACAGGGGAGGGTCCCGGCGGACATCCAGCGGCCCCTGGAACGGGACAACGGCGAGTTCTTCTCCCCGAGCACCGGAGAGCACTACGACATCAAGGGTGTCCACTCCGACTGGCCGCCGTTCAACAACCAGCGGGACAAGTCCAAGCCTTTCCCCGGTGCCTACAATCCGGCGAGGAACGGCAAGTGGGTCGCCAAACTGTCGGAGCAGATCGTGGACAAGAACCGCACCGTCATCATCGACGTGCGGAACGCGAACCAGGCGGCGATCGACGACCTGCGCAAGATCGTCAGTGACAACAATTGGGAGAGTCGTGTCATCTGGTACCCGTGAGGGTTGGGAGCCCGCCGCGGCCCCCGTGGAAGAGGAGGCGGCGCGGGCCGTCGCGGCCTGGGTCGCTGCGGGCTGCGGGCTCTTCGGGGGCGACGGGTTCGACTTCCGAGGGGCGGACTTCTCCGGCGGTGACTTCTCCGAGGCCGGCCTGCTGGGTGCGAACCTGGCGGGGGTGTCGCTGGTGGGGGCCGACCTGTACCGGGCGGACATGCAGGGCGCGGACCTGTCGGGGGCGGACCTGACCGGGGCGTGCCTGGTGCGGACGAACCTGGACGAGGCGGTCCTGGCGGGCGCGAAACTGGACGGGGCGGACCTGACCGCGGCTTCGCTGTACGGGGTCGACGCGCGGGGCGCGAGCTGCCGGGGGACGGAGTTCCGGGGGGCCGCTCTGCTGGAGGTCGACCTGCGGGGGGCGGACCTGGCGGGCGCGACGGTCCTGGAGAACTCGTTCAAGGTTCGGGTGGACGGGAGCACCGTGCTCACGGGTCTGACGGGTTCGGTCTTCGGACCGGTCCGGCTGGTCGGGGAGGACGGCACCGAGACCGAACTGGCCGGCCTGGAGCTGCAGCGCTGGTTCACCGGACGCGGGCTCCAGGTGACCGTGCTCGCCCCGGGCGGTCGTCCCCTCGGGGCGGGTGACGGGCCCTCCGCCTGACGGATTTCGACGGGAGCGAAGCGTGACGGTGTATCGGGAAGGGCACAGCGACGGCCCCTGCCCAGGCAGCGAGCGGAATCCGCTACGGACGGGGGGAGGAACGAGCATGCAGGTTTCGCGGCACGAGCTGGCCGCCGTGCACGGTAGCCAGGAAGTGCTGGAGCGACTCACCGGAGTCGTCCGGGAGATGGTTGCCGGGATGCCGGACTTCGACTACGACCGGGCGGAGGCACTGGGTTACTCGCTGGACCTGGCGAAGCGGCGGTGTGTGGAGGATCCGCGCTGCGCGAAGCTCGAGACGTGGCACGCGTGGGTGCTGCCGATGCAGATCGGTTCGGCGCTGTTCGAGTCGGCCACGGCGGCGTCCGGGCCGGTGACCTGTCGGGTGGGGACGGAGAACGGCGAGGTCCTGGAGTTGCCGGCGACGGGGCCGCAGGAGTACCTGCACCCGGTGCTGTGGCTGGAGGCGTTCTACCTGGCGGTGATCTGCCGGGAAGAGGAGCGGATGGCCGAACTGGCGGAGGTGCCGACCCAGTTCCTGCGCGACTCCGGGGTGAGGATCGACGAGTACGTGTACGACTGGATCGACACGCTCAAGCTCGCCTCGGCCGGCCGGCCGCGCGCGTGGGAGTCGCTGCTCCGGGCGATCGAGGGCACGGCCCCGGAGCGCACCCGGGCGGCGAGCACCGAGGTGATGCTGAAGCTGCTCTACCCGCCGCTGGAGCTGTTCCAGCTCTTCATCCGCCGGGAGGTCGAGGCGTTCAACGACTCGCTGGCCACCGCGCTGACCTGGCACAAGGAGTACTGGACCGGCAACGAGGCCCGGTCGACCAAGCCGGAGGGCTTCGTCGCGCTGGCCCCGCTCGCCGTCGCGGTGCTGGCCTACGACGCCGGCATGGAGATCGAGGTCGAGTCCCAGTACCTGCCCCACCACCTGCTGCACGGCACCTGGGTCGGGGAGTTCCCGACCCGCTGAGCCGTCTGGATCGTCCCCGGTATGTGGGGTGACGCCGCCGAGCGGATGTACCGTGAGCCCGGTCCTGTCGGGCTCTGGTTCACGACCGTCTCCGCGTCGCTGTCCGTCGAGACGGCGGACCGGCTCTGACGGTGGGACGGGAGGGGGAGGAGCGGAGGATGGAAGCCCTCGGTGGTTTCATCAAGTGCTATCTGAACGTGGAGGTGGCTTACGACGGCCTCATGCCGCGAGTCAGGTCGACGATAAGGATGTCAACCCCCGAGTGGGGGGAGGCGATTCGCCGTGAACTCGAGCAGGCCCTCTCCGAGCGTCCTTATTCGGTGGTCGACTACCTCCAGATGACCTGGATCGAATTCGAGAGCGAAGACGCGCTGTACGCGTACCTGGAGAGGGTCTTCCACTACCTCTTCGCGGGGGGTGAGGAGGTTCCGCTGCCTCCCGAGGACTGAGCCGCCCGGGCGCACTGGACGGCGGTTCCCCCGGCGGCCGTTCCCCGACTGACGGACCATCGGCACGGATCACGGCACAGATCACGACACGGATCGCGGTACGCGTTCCGGAACGGACGAGGAAGGCAAGGGAGTTCGGGTGTCACAGCAGATCGTGGTGGACGAGGGGAACCTGCGCGCACAGGGGAAGAACCTGGAGTCGATCAGCGAGTCGTTCCAGCAGGTGATCGACGAGATGAAGGCGCGGCTGGAGGCGCTGGAGAACCCGAACGACCCGCCGTGGGGCGACGACGATCTGGGCGAGAAGTTCGGGGTCGTGTACGAGGGTCTGCGCGACGGGATGCAGGAGTCGATGGACTCGCTGGCCCAGCGGCTCGGCGAGGTCGGCCAGAAGCTCCAGGTGATGGCCGACAACCACGCGGCCAACGAGGCCGACACCGTGGACCGGATGAACGCCCTCGCCGACCGGACCCAGAGCGCGGGCGGCGAGATCCGGGCGATGCGCCGCCCGCAGCTGCTCTGACCTGCGGACCCCCGGGGCCGGCCCCGGGCACGGCGGAGGGGAGCCGCCGGCGGGATCGGCGGCTCCCCTCGGGCGGGGCGGGGAGGGGTCAGGCGTCCCAGCCGAGTTCGTAGACCGCGGTGGCGGTGTTGGTGATGTGGACGGCCCCGGTGAGGCCCTTGTAGGCGCCGGTGCCGCCGGTGATGACGCCGTCGAACTTCTTCGGGTACTTCGCGGTCAGCGGGTTGTCGATCGGCACGACGGCGGTGAAGGTGACCTGGTCGCCGCCGGTGAAGACCAGGTCGGCGGTGCAGAACGCGGTGACCGAGTCGGCCGACACCGCGTCCTTGGTGCACTGGTCGTACACGGTGGCGACCTGGGCGCCGGTGGCGTCCTTGGCGGTCGCGGTGCCGCCGAACCCGGCGCCGATCGCGTTGGCCGCGCCGCTCGCCGAGTTGGTGCCGGTGAAGTCGATCGTGACGGTGGGCGGCACGGCCCGGTGGGTCTCGGTGACGGCTGGGTCGGCGAGCGCGGGGACACCGGCGGCGATGACGGCGGCGGCGCCGACGGCGAGCGCGATGATCCCCTTGGCCTTGGCGGTTCGGGACATGGTTCCTCCTGTTCGGTCCGGGCGGGAATACCCGGGGGCGGGCCCACATCACCACATTCCGGACACGGAGGGTGTTCAGGCGTCACTGCCCGTGTCGCCCGCTCCGTACCACCGGACACGCCGTCACACCCCTTGCCCGGCAAGGCCCCCGGCGCCGGGGGCCGCGTCGCACCGGGCGGCCGAAAATCACCCGTTCGTATCCGCAGCAGCCGCTCGGGACGCGGTAGGACGGGGGCAGGACGGGGAAAGGCAGGACGGGGGAGGGAGGGGCTCAGGGGCAGGAGCTGCCGCTGCGGCAGGCCGGGAGTCCGGACGCCGGGACGTGCGCGGGGGCCGCGTGGGCCGGACGGTCGGGGTATCCGTCATGGCCGCACACTGCCCGGTCCGCGGCCGCGACGGAGCGCGTACGGGGAATCGGAGCGCACCCGCACCCGGCGCGAGGGGCGTCGACGCGGCGTCGGGCGGCGTCGGGCGGCCTCTGGCGGTCTCGGACGGTGTCAGGCGGTGGACGTCAGGTGCGCGAACACCACGGTGTTGGAGTCGTAGCCGGTGCGCCGGTCGTAGTGTCCGCCGCAGGTGATCACGCGCAGTTCGGCGCGGCCGGTGGGGGCGTACACCTCTTGGGCGGGGAAGGCGCTCTTCGGGTAGGAGCGCACCGCGTCGACGGTGAAGGTGGCGGTGCGGCGGTCCTGCCGGGTGACGGTGATGGTCAGGCCGGGGCGCAGCAGTCCGAGCCGGTAGAGGACGCCGGGGCCGTGCCGGTCGTCGACGTGGCCGACCACCACGGCGGTGCCGTCCGCGCCGGGGGAGGGGGCGTCCCGGTACCAGCCGACCAGGTCGCGGCGGCCCAGCGGCGGGGTGGTGAGCGCCCCGGCGGAGTCCAGGCCGAGCGGGGTGAAGGCGGCGTCCACCGAGATGGACGGGATGCGCAGCCGGGTCGGGTCGGACGGGCCGAGTGCGGCGGCGTCCGGGACGGCCGGGGAGGCGCTGGGGGAGGGCGCGTCCGGGGCGGGGGTCGGGGCCGGGGCGGGGGCCGGGGAGCGTGCCGGGGCG
>NZ_JBHUWH010000296.1:0-10099 GCF_042670125.1 Kitasatospora sp. NPDC057198
GTTCCGCGCCGCGCCGTTCGGCCTCCGCCGCGGCCCAGCGGACCGCGGCCCGAGCCTGCGGGGAGCCGTCGTACCCGCTCACGATCTTCTGCGTCATGGTCCACGTCCCCTTCTCGCGACTTCTCGCAGCGGACGGCGTCCTGCCGCCCGGTGCGTCGAGCGGCTACCCCGGGGAGCGGAGGGCATGCCGGACTGCGTCGGACCAGCCGGTGTCCATGTCAGGGATCCGGTTTGCCAACGTTGGAAATTTGGTCGCGCAGGCATCACAGCAGGACGGGCCCGGGTTGTCCAGACCTCGTGCGGGGATCGGCGCGACGACCCGTGCGTGCGGGCGGATCGCTGCTGTTGAGGGCCAGTTGACGGGAATTCAGGGCGCGGGGGCGGGTCGGACGGAGGGTGCGCAGGTTCTTGACACCCTCTCGGCGGATGGCCCATTGTCCCTCTACAACGTTGGAAACCGATGGGCGGCCGGCGCGGCCGACGGCCCCGCCCCATCCTCCTGAGCTCCCCCTCGCTCCCCCTCTCCCTCCCTCGCACTCGCACTCGCAGTCAAGGATGTGATCGGGCGTATGAACCCCACCCCGCGCGCCAAGTCCGCCGTCGCCGCCCTGCTCCTCGCCGGGCTGTGCCTCTCGGCGTCCGCCTGCACCAACCAGGGCGACGGCGGCTCGTCCGGACACAGCGCCGCCGCCCCCGACAACACCGCGGCCGCCCAGCAGGTCGTCTCGCCCACGGCGTCGGCCGCCGGGCCGGGCTGCACCGCGGACACCTACGGCGCGCCGAAGCTGGACCTGACCGACGGCAGGACGGTCGTCGGCTTCTCGCAGTCGGAGTCCACCAGCAACCCGTTCCGGGCCGCGGAGACCGCCAGCATCGAGGCGGAGGCCAAGAAGCTCGGCGTCAAGCTGATCGAGCGCAACGCCAACGCCGACGTCAACGCCCAGAACGCGCAGATCCAGGACATGATCGCGCAGGGCGCCCAGGTGCTGATCGTGGCCCCGGAGAACTCCGACGGCCTCGGACCGGCGCTGGCCGCCGCCAAGGCCAAGAAGATCCCGGTGCTGACCATCGACCGCACCGTCGGCGGCACCGCCTGCTCCGACTTCGTCGCCTTCATCGGCTCCGACTTCTACGGCCAGGCCAAGATCGCCGCCGACGACCTGGCCGGCGCCACCGGCGGACAGGCGCACGTGGCGATCCTCCAGGGCACCCCCGGCAACAACGTCTCGGCGGACCGCACCAGGGGCTTCACCGACCAGCTCGCCGCCAAGTACCCGAACATGCAGGTGGTGGCCTCGCAGACGGCCAACTTCGACCAGACCGAGGGCCAGAAGGTGATGGAGCAGCTCCTCCAGGCCCACCCCGACATCAACGCCGTGTACGCCGAGAACGACGGCATGGCGCTCGGGGCGATCCAGGCCATGCGCTCGGCCGGGAAGGCCCCCGGCAAGGACATCAGGATCGTCTCCATCGACGGCATCCGGCAGGCCGTGCAGGGCGTGGTCGACGGGCAGCTGGTCGCCGACATCGAGACCAACCCGCGCTTCGGCCCGCTCGCCTTCCAGTCGCTCAAGGACTTCTACGGCACGGCCGGGGTCCAGCCCAAGGTGATCATCAAGGACGGCCACTTCGCCGCGGACAACGCCAAGCAGGCGCTGGAACAGGGCCTGGTGTACTGACCCGCCACCGCGTCACCCGCCACCCCGCTGCCGGGGGCCGCCCGTCCGTGGCCCCCGGCGCCGCTCCCCGTCCGAGAACAACCGCAGGAGGAGGAACCCCCATGGCCCAGGCGGACCGGCCCGACGGCCCCGTCGACGCACCGGCCGACGCGCCGGACGGCACACCGGCCGACGCGCCGGACGGCACACCGGCCGACGCGCCGGACGGCACACCGGCCGACATGCCGGACGGCGCGCCCGTACTGGTGGCGACCGGGATCGGCAAGAGCTTCGCGGGCGTCCACGCGCTCCGGGACGTCGGCCTGACGCTCCGTCCGGGGCGGGTGCACGCCCTGGTCGGCGAGAACGGCGCCGGCAAGTCGACGCTGATCAAGGTGCTCACCGGCGTCCACCGCCCCGACGCCGGACGGATCGAACTGGCCGGCGAGGAACGGGAGTTCCGCACCCCGCTGGAGGCACAGCGGGCCGGCGTCTCGACCGTCTACCAGGAGGTCAACCTCGTCCCGATGATGTCGGTGGCCCGCAACCTGCACCTCGGCCGCGAACCGCGCCGCCGCGGCCTGCTCGACCTGCGCCGGATGCACCGGGAGGCGGCCGAACTGCTGCTCCGCTACGGCGTGGACACCGACGTCACCCGGCCGCTGCGCGAACTCGGCCTCGGCGCCCAGCAGATGGTCGCCCTGGCCCGCGCCGTCCAGGTCGACGCCCGGGTCGTCGTCATGGACGAGCCCACCTCCTCGCTGGAGCCCCGCGAGGTCGACACCCTGTTCTCCGTCGTCCGGGACCTCACCGCGCACGGCACCGCCGTGGTGTACGTCAGCCACCGGATGGACGAGCTCTACACCCTCTGCGACGACGTCACCGTGCTGCGCGACGGCCGCACCGTGCACACCGGCCCGCTCGCCCCGCTGGCCCGCCGCGAGCTGGTCGACCTGATGCTCGGCCGCGCCCTCGGCGCCGCCCGCGAACGGGGCGCCCGGCACGTGCCCGAGGCCGGGGCCCGGCCCGCGCTGCGCGCCCGCGGCCTGTCGGTGCGCCACCGGGTGCACGGCGTCGGCTTCGACCTGCACCGGGGCGAGGTGCTCGGCCTCGGCGGGCTGCTCGGCTCGGGGCGCAGCGAGACCGCCAAGGCCGTGGTCGGCGCGCTCGGCGCCGACGCCGGAACGGTCGAGGTGGACGGCGAGGAGCTGGCCAGGCGCAGCCCCGCCGCCGCGATCCGGGCCGGCGTGGTGCTGCTGCCCGAGGACCGCAAGGCCGAGGGCATCGTGCCCGGCCTGTCCGTGCGGGAGAACATCGTGCTGGCCGCGCTGCCCCGGCTCTCCCGGGCCGGGATGGTCTCCCGCGCCAGGCAGGACGAGGTGGTGGAGAAGTTCATGGCCCGGCTGCGGATCAAGGCCGCGAGCCCCGACCAGAAGGTCGCCGACCTCTCCGGCGGCAACCAGCAGAAGGTCCTGCTGGCCCGCTGGCTCTGCCTCGCCCCCAAGGTCCTGCTGCTGGACGAACCCACCCGCGGCATCGACGTCGGCGCCCGCGCCGAGGTCCAGGGCCTGATCGACGAACTCGCCGCCGACGGCCTGGGCGTCCTGCTGATCTCCTCCGACGCGGACGAACTGATCGCCGGTGCCGACCGCGTCCTGGTCCTCAAGGACGGCGCCCCCGTCGACGAACTCACCGGCGACCGGGTCAACCCCGACGACCTGCTGGCCGCCCTGGCCCACGAGACCCGGCCGCCGGCCGGCGGCACGAACGACGAGACGGACGGAGCGGAGCGATGAGTGTCCTGGCCCCCGCGGGGGTGCTGCGCGGGCGGGCCCCGGCGCTGCGGCTGCTGCGGCGCTACGGGGTGTACGCGGCGCTGGGGGTGCTGTTCCTGGCGGCGGTGGTGCTGGACAGCGGGTTCCTGTCGGCGGGGAACGTGCGGATCCAGCTGTTCCAGGTCGCGCCGACGCTGCTGGTCGCGCTGGGCATGGCGCTGGTGATCGGCACCGAGGGGATCGACCTGTCGGTGGGGGCGGTGATCGCACTGGCCGCCGCCGTCATCCCGCTGTACATCGGCTGGGGGCTGCCGGTGGCGCTGCTGGTGGCCGTCGCGCTCGGGGCGCTGAGCGGGCTGGCGGGCGGGGCGATGGTCGCGTTCACCGGCGTGCAGCCGATCGTCGCGACGCTCGCCCTGATGATCGGCGTGCGCGGCGCCGCCTCGCTGGTCAACGGGGCCTCCGCCAAGCCGGTCACCGACGGCGCGCTGCTGACCCTGGGCTCGGACGCCTTCCTGGGCGTCCCGCTGACGGCCTGGCTGGCCGCCGCCTGCGTGGCGCTGACCGCGGTGCTGGTGCACCGCACCACCTTCGGGCGGCAGCTGGTCGCGGTCGGCGACAACCGGCGGGCCGCCCGGCTGGCCGGACTGCCGGTGCGGCGGGTGCTGCTGACGGTGTACCTGCTGTCGGGGGTGCTGGCGGCGCTGGCCGGTGCGGTGATCGTCGGGCACGGCGCCGAGGCCGATCCGGCCAACCAGGGCCGCAACATCGAACTGGACGCGATCACCGCCGTCGTGGTCGGCGGCACCCCGCTGGCCGGGGGCAGCGTCCGGGTGCTGGGCACCGTCGCCGGGGCGCTGTTCATGCAGCTGACCGCGGCCGTGCTCACCCAGCACGACGTGCCCGCCTCCCTCACCAAGATCGTCGAGGCGGCCGTGATCTGCGTCGCCGTCTACGCCTCCCAGGAGCGTGGTACCCGATGACCCCCACCGCCCTCACCCCGGACGGCCGCAGCGCGGAGAGCGCCGCCGAGCGGCTCGCCGCCCGGATCCAGCGGCACGGCGCGCTCACCGTGCTCGCCCTGCTGGTGCTGCTCGCCTCGGTGTTCTCGTCCGGCTTCGCGAGCACCGACAACCTCGGCGCGATCCTCGGCAACAACGCCTTCGTCTGGCTGCTCGCCCTCGGCCTGACCTTCGTGATCCTGACCGGCGGCATCGACCTGTCGGTCGGTTCGATGTACGCGCTCGGCGGCGTCCTCGCCGCCTGGGCCGCCGAGCGGTACGGCACCTGGGCGGCCCTGCTGCTGCCGCTCGCGGTCGGCGCGGCCTGGGGCTGCGTGCACGGACTGCTGGTCGCCAGGGCCCGGATGGCCCCGTTCATCGTCACCCTGGCCGGACTGCTCGGCGCCCGCGGCCTGCTCCAGCTGGTCACCGACGAGGGCGCGAACACCCACCTGGTGCCGCGCGGATCGGCGTTCCGCTCGCTGGGGGAGGGCACCTGGACGCCGGTGCTGATCTCCGCCGCGCTGTTCGGACTCGGCGCGCTGCTGCTCACCCGCACCCGCTTCGGCGCCACCACCACCGCCGTCGGCGGCAACGAGCACGCCGCCACCCTGATGGGCCTGCCCGTCGCCCGCACCAAGACCCTGGTCTACGTGCTGTCCGCGACGCTCGCCTGCGCGGCCGGAGCGCTCGGCGCCGCCCGGCTCGGCTCCGGCGTCACCACCGTCGGCGTCGGCTACGAACTCACCGCCATCGCCTCGGTGGTGATCGGCGGCACCCTGCTCACCGGCGGCAGCGGCTCGGTCGGCGGCACCGTCGCCGGCGTCCTGCTGCTGTCGGTGGTCCACAACCTGATCGACCGCTCCGCCTCCCAGTACGGCTCCGCCGTCACCGACACCGTCAACGGCGGCTTCCTCGCCGCCGTGGTGCTCGCCCAGGCGCTGCTCAACCGGGGACGCCGGGACGAGTGAGCGGCGCCCCCGCAGCACCGGGGCCGCCGCGTCGCGCGCCGACCCGACCGGAACCGAACGAGAGGGACCAGGGCCCATGGGCGTGAGCCTCAAGGACGTCGCGCTGCGGGCCGGAGTGTCCGTCAAGACCGTCTCCAACGTGGTCAACGACTACCCGCACGTACGGGCCGGCACCCGCGACCGCGTCCAGCGCGCCATCGACGAACTCGGCTACCGCCCCAACGCCACCGCCCGCCAACTGCGCACCGGACGCAGCGGCATCATCGCGCTCGCCGTCCCCGAACTCGGCAACCCCTACTTCGCCGACCTCGCCACCGCCGTCATCGACGCCGCCGCCCACCACGCCCACACCGTGCTGCTCGACCACACCGCCGGGCTGCGCGCCAACGAGACCCTGGTCTCCCAGGGCTTCCGCTCCCACCTCATCGACGGACTCATCCTCAGCCCCATCCACCTGGAGAAGGAGGACCTGCTGCACCGCCCCGACCGGCCGCCGCTGGTCCTGCTGGGCGAGCGCGAGTACGACGCCCCGTTCGACCACATCGCCATCGACAACGTCGCCGCCGCCCGGCTCGCCGTCCGCCACCTGCTCGGCCTCGGCCGCCGCCGGATCGCCTTCGTCGGCGCCCGCCGCGACAGCCGCCGCCAACCCGCCCACCTGCGGCTGCGCGGCTGGCGCGAGGAGATCCTGGCCGCCGGCCGCACCCCCAGCGAGGACCTGGTGATCGCCACCGACGGCTACGACCGCCTCGACGGCGCCGTCGCGATGACCCGGCTGCTCGACCTGCCCGAACCGCCCGACGCCGTCTTCGCCTACAACGACCTGGTCGCCCTCGGCGCACTGCGCGTCCTCGCCGAACGCGGCGTCAAGGTGCCCGAACAGGTCGCCGTGGTCGGCTTCGACGACATCGAGGACGGCCGCTACGGCGCCGTCACCCTCACCACCATCGCCCCCGACAAGGCCGCCATCGCCCGCCTCGCCGTCGACTGCCTGATCGCCCGGATCGAGGCCGGCCCCGACCGCACCCCGCCGCCGCCCCGCCGCATCCTGCCCAGCCACACCCTGGTCGTCCGCGAATCCACCGCCGGCCGCGCCGCGCACCGCCCCCGACCGGCCACCGACTCCCGATGAAGGAAAGCCCGTTGCCGCTCCCGTCCGTGACCCGCAGCCCCTTCGGCACCCTGCCCGACGGCACCCCCGTCGCCCGCTGGACGCTCGACTCCGGCACCGGCGTACGGGCCGAGGTGCTCGAACGCGGCGGGATCCTGCACCGCCTCGACGTCCCCGACCCCGGCGGGAAGCCCGCCAACGTCGTCCTCGGCCACGACACCCTGGAGGACTACACCGCCGACACCGCCTACCTCGGCGCCCTGATCGGCCGCTACGCCAACCGGATCGCCCGCGGCCGCTTCGACCTCGACGGCCGCACCCATCGCGTCCCCGCCACCGACCGCGGCCACGCCCTGCACGGCGGCCCCGACGGCTTCCACCGCCGCCAGTGGCGCGCCAGCGCCCGGTCCGCGCCCGACCGCGCCGAGCTCCGCCTCGACCTGCACAGCCCCGACGGCGACATGGGCTTCCCCGGCGCCCTGCACGTCACCGCCCGCTACACCCTGGACCGGCACGGCACCCTCCGGCTGGACTGGACCGCCCGCACCGACCGGCCCACCCCCGTCAACCTCACCCAGCACGCCTACTTCAACCTCGCCGGACCGGACGGCGACGGCGGCGTGCTCGGCCACCGCCTCGCCGTCGACGCCGACGCCTACCTGCCCGTCGACGACGACGCCATCCCGCTCGGCGCCCCCGCCCCCACCGCCGGCACCCCCTTCGACCTGCGCACCCCGCACCCGCTCGGCGAACGCCTCGCCCACCCCCACCCGCAACTGCGCCGGACCGGCGGCTACGACCACTGCTTCGTCCTCGCCCCGCCCCCCGCCCCCGGCGCGCTGCGCCGCGCCGCCCGGCTGCACGATCCCGCCGCCGGCCGCCGGATGGAGGTCTGGACCACCGAACCGGGCCTCCAGGTCTACACCGGCAACGCCCTGGCCGGCGACCCGCACCCCCGGCACGGCGGCCTGTGCCTGGAGACCCAGCACTTCCCCGACTCGCCCAACCGCCCCGACTACCCCGACACGGTGCTGCGCCCCGGCACGACCCGGCACAGCACCACCGAGTACCGCTTCCCGCCCCCGGACCGGCCGTGACCAGCCCCGGGCCGGCCGTGACCGCCCCCGGTTCAGCGCGCCAGCGTGCTGCTCTCCCGCACCACCACCCGGAAGCCCGGCGTGATCCGCCGCCCCGGGCCGGTGTAGCGCCGCTCGATCCGCTCCTCCAGGCAGCGCACCGCCAGCTCGGCGATCAGCCGCTTGTCCGGCGCCACCGTGGTCAGCGACGGGATCGCGTACGCCGCCTCCTCGACGTCGTCGAACCCGACGATCGCCAGGTCCTGCGGCACCCGCAGCCCCGCCTCGTGCGCGGCCCGCAGCGCGCCCAGCGCCAGCAGGTCGTTGAAGCAGAACACCGCGTCCGGCCGCTCCGGCAGCCGCAGCAGGCGGCGCATCGCGGAGGCGCCGTCCGGGCGGAAGTACGCCCGCACCGGCGGCAGCAGCTCCGGGTCCAGCGGCAGCCCGGCGTCCGCCAGCGCCTCCCGGTACCCGGCCAGGCGCTGCTCGGCGGTGGCCCGCGGCGCCGGGTCCTGCCAGCCGATCGCGGCGATCCGCCGGTAGCCCTCGTCCAGGAGGTGCCGGGTCACCTCGCGGGCGCCCGCCACGTTGTCGATGTGCACCCGGTCCGCGACCGGGCCCAGGTCGGCCTCGCCGAGCAGCACCAGCGGGATCTCCCGGGAGCGCGACAGCAGCGTCGTCCGGTCCAGGCCCAGCGGGCTGAGGATCACCCCGTCGATCATCGGATCGCCCAGGCCGGAGGCGATCCGCAGCTCCGCCGCCGGGTCGCCGCCGGTGTCGTCCATCAGCACCGTGATGCCCACCCGGCGGGCCGCCGCGATCACCTCCACCGCCAGCTCCGCGAAGTACGGCGAGGGCAGCTCCGGGAAGGCCAGCGCGATCACCCCGCTGCGGCCGGTGCGCAGCCGGCGGGCCGTCACGTTCGGTAGGTAGCCCAGGGCGTCGACGGCCCGCTGCACCCGCTCGCGGGTCGCCTCCGCGACCGGCACCGTGCCGTTCACCACGTTCGAGACGGTCTTCACCGACACCCCGGCCAGCTCCGCCACGTCCTTCAACCTCGGCGCCGCAGCGCCGCCACCCGGCACGGACACGCCGCACCCTCCTCCCGCCGGCCGGCGCGAGGGGGCGCGGCCGGCCTCGCCACGACGCCGCCACTACAGCTACTACAACGTGAGAATACAAGGTCGCCGATGAACGGACAGCACCTCGGGCCCCGGAGCCGGGCCCCGCCCCGGCCACCCCCGAGACCGGTACCGCCCCCTCGCACCCCCACCAAGAAGGAGCGCACCTTGTCCATCCAAATGCAGTCAGCCATAGGGAAGTTGTGGCGCAACGCGCGCGCCGCCGCCGTCGTCCTGGGGCTGCTCGTCGCCGTCCTGATCGGCCTGCCCGGCGTCGGCCACGCCGCCACCGCGCGGCCCTGCGACCTGTACGCCTCCGGCGGCACCCCCTGCGTCGCCGCGCACAGCACCACCCGCGCCCTGTTCGCGAACTACAACGGCCCGCTGTACCGGGTCACCCGGACCTCCGACGGCGCGAGCACCGACATCGGCCTGCTCACCGCCGGCGGCTACGCCGACGCCCAGGCGCAGGACCGGTTCTGCAACGGCAGCAGCTGCCGGATCAGCCGGATCTACGACCAGACCACCCGGCACAACGACCTCCTGCCCGGCCCCGCGGGCACCGCGGGCGGCGTCGACCGCGGCGCGGACGCCTCCGAGATCGCCGTCACCGCCGGGGGCCACAAGGTCTACGGCGTGTGGATCTCGCCCGGCGTCGGCTACCGCTACACCGGCGTGGCCTCCGGCGTCGCCGTGGGCGGCCGGCCCGAGGGCGTCTACATGGTCGCCAGCGGCACCCACGTCGGCGCGGACTGCTGCTTCGACTACGGCAACGCCGAATCCACCCCCGCCGACACCGGCAACGGCCACATGGACGCCGTCTCCATCGCCACCACCTGCTACTTCCCGCCGTGCAGCGGCAACGGCCCGTGGATCGAGGCCGACCTGGAGAACGGCATGTTCCAGGGCGACAACGGCTCCAACACCGCCAACCTCGGCAACAACAGCCCCTACGTCACCGCCGTCCTGAAGAACGACGGCCAGACCACCTACGCCATCAAGGGCGGCAACGCGCAGTCCGGCGCCCTCACCACCTGGTGGAACGGCGCGCTGCCCAGCCGCCCCGGCTACCGCCCGATGCAGCAGGAGGGCGGCATCATCCTCGGCACCGGCGGCGACAACTCCAACCGGAACCGCGGCACCTTCTTCGAGGGCGCCATGGTCGCCGGCTACCCGGGCGACGCCACCGAGAACGCCGTCCAGGCCGACATCACCTCCGTCGGCTACAACGGCCGCACCGACCTGCCGAGCGCCCCGCAGGGCACGGTCACCGGCCCCGGCGGGCAGTGCGTGGACGTCGCCGCCGACGACAGCGGCAGCAACGGCACCGCCGTCCAGCTGTGGAACTGCCAGACGTACGCCGAGGACCAGCACTGGGCGCACAAC
>NZ_JBHUWH010000297.1:0-10057 GCF_042670125.1 Kitasatospora sp. NPDC057198
GCTGCGCATGGGCCCCGTCAGGGGCCCGGGGAACGGCGGGTCCGTGCTGCTGACGGCCGGAGCCCATCGAAGGTCGGTGCTGCTGCGTGCCGTAAACAGAACCGGAAGCCCACGCACGCAACGGCAGTGCACCGTCAGCAGACTGGGCCTCGCCGTTCCCCGAGCCCCTGGTTCGTCCCCCTGCGCCTGCCTAGAAGTCCCGGGCCTGCCAGAAGTGGTCCACCGGCCCGATGCCGGAACCCAGTGCGAAGCCGTGCGCGATCGCGCCGGTGACGTACGCCTTGGCGTGCGCGACGGCCTGCGGCATCGGGTCCCCGAGGGCGAGCCGGGCGGCGATCGCGCTGGCGAGGGTGCAGCCGGTGCCGTGGGTGTGGCGGTTGTCGTGGCGGGGGGCGCGGTACCAGTGGGCCTCGCCGTCGGGGCCGAGGAGCAGGTCAGCGGCCTCGCCCTCGAGGTGGCCGCCCTTGATCAGGGCCCAGGCGGGGCCGAGGTCGCGCAGCGCCTTCGCGGCGTCGAGCATGTCCGTCTCGCCGGTGACGGTGCGCCCGGTGAGCTGGGTCACCTCGTGCAGGTTGGGGGTGGCGAGGGTGGCGACCGGGAGCAGCCGGGTGCGGAGGGTGTCGACGGCGTTCGCGGCGAGCAGCGCGTCGCCGTGCTTGGAGACGCCGACGGGGTCGACGACGACGGGGGCGGGGGCGTCGGCGAGCAGGTCGGCGACGGTCTCGACGAGTTCGACCGAGGCGAGCATGCCGGTCTTGACGGCCTGGACGCCGATGTCGTCGACGACGCTGCGGTACTGGGCGCGGACGGCTTCGGCGGGCAGTTCCCAGTAGCCCTGGACGCCGAGCGAGTTCTGCGCGGTGACGGCGGTGATGACGCTCATGCCGTGGACGCCGAGGGCGAGCATCGCCTTGAGGTCGGCCTGGATGCCCGCACCGCCGCCGCTGTCGGAGCCGGCGACGGTGAGGACTCGGGGCGGGGCGGCGGTTTCGGTGCTCATGCGCCCCAACCTACCGACCCCGCGCGGCGGGTCAGAGCACGGCCTCGGATTCGGTCCAGCGGTGCTGCGGGACGGTCTTGAGCTGGACGACGGCGTCGGCGATCGGGGTGAGGTGGATCTCGGTGCCGCGCAGCGCGGTGAAGTGCCCGAACGCGCCCTTGTGGACGGCCTCGACGGCGTGCCAGCCGAAGCGGGTGGCGAGGACACGGTCGAGCGCGGTGGGGGTGCCGCCGCGCTGGGTGTGGCCGAGGATGACCGGGCGGGCCTCCTTGCCGAGCAGGTTCTCCAGTTCGATGGCGAGCCGGGTGCCGATGCCGCCGAAGGTCTGGTGGCCGAACTGGTCGACCTGGCCGTGCTCGAAGCGGAGCGTGCCGGGCAGCGGCTGGGCGCCCTCGGCGACGGCGATGATGGCGAACTTCTTGCCGCGGCGGAAGCGCTCCTCGATCATCCGGGCGACGGCCTCGATGTCGAAGGGCTTCTCGGGGATGAGGATGCCGTGGGCGCCGCCGGCCATGCCCGCGGTGAGGGTGATCCAGCCGGTGTGGCGGCCCATCAACTCGACGACCATCACCCGCTGGTGGGACTCGGCGGTGGTCTTCAGCCGGTCGATGGCCTCGGTGGCGACGTGCACGGCGGTGTCGAAGCCGAAGGTAACGTCGGTGGCGTCGATGTCGTTGTCGATGGTCTTGGGGACGGCCACGACGGGGAGTCCGGCGTCGCTGAACAGCTTGGCGGCGGTGAGGGTGCCCTCGCCGCCGATCGCGATCAGCGCGTCGATGCCGAGGTTCGCGGCGAGTTCGCGGGAGTTCTCGACGGCCCAGCGGATCTTCTCGCGCTGCACCCGGGCGGAGCCGAGGACGGTGCCGCCGAGGGTGAGCAGGCCGGTGACGTCCTCGTGCGTGATGGGCCGGGCGCGGCCCTCGATCAGGCCGAGGAAGCCGTCCTCGATGCCGAGGATCTCGTCGCCGTGCACGTCGGTGCCGCGGTGCACGACGGAGCGGATGACCGCGTTGAGACCGGGGCAGTCGCCGCCGCTGGTGAGAACGCCGATTCGCATGGTGGCTGTGCTCCTGCTCCTGGGGGCGGGCCCCGCGTACGTAGGTGGACCGGACCGTCGACGCTGTCGGTCCGCCCGACAGGCGCAACACTACGCGTTCGGCGGCCGTCGGCCCGGCAACCACCGGGGCGCGGACTACTCCTCGGCGAAGTGGTCCCAGCCCGCGGTGCGGTCCCAGGGGGCGCCGTCGACGGTGACGGTGCCGCCGCGGCCGGGGCGGGCGGTGCGCACGACCTCGCCGATGACCCGCCAGCGGGCGGGCAGCGCGGCGGACTTGGGGAAGGTCGCGACGATGGCGTGGTCCTCGCCGCCGGAGAGCACCCACACCAGCGGGTCGACGCCGACGGCCTGCCCGATGTCGGCCATCTGCGCGGGGACGTCGAAGTCGGCGGCCCGCAGGTCGATGTCGACGTCGCTGGCGCGGGCGACGTGGCCGAGGTCGGCGACCAGGCCGTCGGAGACGTCGACCATGGCGGTGGCGCCGAGTTCGCTGGCGGCGGGGCCGGCGTGGTACGGCGGTTCGGGGCGGCGGTGGGCCTCGACGAAGGCGCGCGGGGAGCGGAAGCCGCGCTGCAGGACGGTCAGCCCGGCGGCGGACCAGCCGAGCCAGCCGGTCACCGCGACCACGTCCCCGACCTGCGCGCCGGAGCGCACCACCGGGCGCCGGCCCTGCAGGTCGCCGAGCGCGGTGATGGCCAGCGTGATGGTGTCGCCGCGCACCACGTCGCCGCCGACCACGGTGGCGCCGGCCACCTGGCACTCGTCGCGCAGGCCGTCCATCAGCTCGGTGGCCCAGGTGGTGGGCAGGTCGGCGGGGGTGACCAGGCCGAGCAGCAGGGCGGTCGGGACGGCGCCCATCGCGGCGATGTCGGCGAGGTTCTGCGCGGCGCACTTGCGGCCGACGTCGTACGCGGTGGACCAGTCGCGGCGGAAGTGCCGGCCCTCGATCAGCACGTCGGTGGTGGCCACCACCCGGCCGTCGGGCGCCTTGACCACGGCCGCGTCGTCGCCGGGCCCGAGCTCCACCGCCGGGGTCATCGGCAGCCGTGCGGTCAGCTCCCGGATGAGCCCGAACTCGCCGAGTTCGCCCACGGTCCCCTGCATCAGCCCGTCCTCCGCGTTCCCCGTGTTTGTCCGATTAGGTGTGCGCCCCGTGTCGCGGGGCCCCCGTCCCCGCGCCCGCAGCGTACGCCTTCCGGGCCGTCCGGGGTCTCCCCCGTCCGCGTGGTCGCGCGGTAGCGTGGTGATCAGACTGCCGGTCGCAACTCCCCCACCCAGCCGCCTGGAGGTCCACCGTGGTGCAGGCGTACATCCTGATCCAGACCGAGGTGGGCAAGGCCACCTCGGTCGCCGAGTCCATCGCCAAGATCACCGGGGTGATCACCGCCGAGGACGTGACGGGCCCGTACGACGTGATCGTCCGGGCCGAGGCGGAGTCGATCGACGAGCTGGGCCGCCTGGTGGTGGCCAACGTGCAGCAGGTCGAGGGCATCACCCGCACCCTGACCTGTCCGGTGGTGCGGCTGTAAGACGGCCTACCATCGTGCGGTGGCCTACCGCGACCTGCTGAACCGCCTGCCCGCCCCGGTGCGCTGGCTGGCTCCGCCCGCTGCCCTGCTGGCCGTCACGGCGGGCCTGGTCGCGGCCTGGAGCGGCGAGCCGGACGTCGCCCCGCCGGTGCCGGCCGCCGAGGCCGCCGGGTACTGCGCGGCGCTGGACGCGGCGCTGCCCGCCGCCGTGCTCGGGCACGCCCGCAGGGACCCGTCCCCGGCCTCCCCGTACACCGCCGCCTGGGCGTCCTCCCCGCGCACCGTGCTGACCTGCGGCGGGGACCGCCCGGAGTTCCTGGACGACGGCACCCGCAAGGGCCCGTGCGTCAACGAGGTCAGCTGGGGCATGACCGAGGACGGCGCGGGCGGCTACCGGTTCGCCACCGGGCTGCGCAGGGCGTACGTGGTGGTGGAGGTCCCGGAGGGGGCGTACGGCAACTACGCGGACCCGCTGGCGTACCTCGCCGACGCCGTCCGGTCGACCGTCCCGACCATCGACGGGAAGGCCGACTCGGACTGCCTCGACGGGGCCTGACCGGGCCCGGCCGGGCCTAGCGCAGGCCGGTGGAGCGGCGCAGCGCGGCGGCCAGCAGGCGGTCGATCAGCTCGGCGTAGGGCACGCCGGTGGCCTCCCACATCTTGGGGTAGGCCGAGATCGGGGTGAAGCCGGGCATGGTGTTGATCTCGTTGACCATCCAGCGGCCGTCGGCCAGCAGGAAGAAGTCGACCCGGGCCAGGCCCTCGCAGCCGAGGCCCTCGAACACCTCGACGGCCTGGCGGCGGATCTCGGCCCGCTCCGCGTCGGTCAGCTCGGCGGGGATGCGGACCTCGGAGGAGTCGATGTACTTGGCCTCGAAGTCGTAGAACTCGAAGTCGCCGTCGACCAGCACCTCGGCGGGCACCGAGGCGCGCGGGCCGTCCTCGAACTCCAGCACGCCGCACTCGATCTCGCGGCCCTCGACGCCCTTCTCCACGATGACCTTGGGGTCGTGGCGGCGGGCCTCCTCGACCGCGGCGTCCAGGTCGGCGAGGTCCTTGACCTTGGTGATGCCGATCGAGGAGCCGGCCCGGCAGGGCTTGACGAACAGCGGCAGGCCGAGCGCGGCGATCCGCTCGCGGGCGGCGGCCCGGCCGTCCTCGGACTCCCACTCGCGCGGCTTGAGCACGGTGTACTCGCCCGCGTACAGGCCGAGCGACTCGATGATCCGCTTGGTGAACTCCTTGTCCATGCCGACCGCGGAGGCCAGCACGCCGGAGCCCACGTACGGGACGCCGGAGAGCTCCAGCAGGCCCTGCAGGGTGCCGTCCTCGCCCCACGGGCCGTGCAGCAGCGGGAGCACCACGTCGACCTCGCCGAGGACCTTCGGCGCGGCGCCGGGCTCGCTCCACACCACGTCCCGGTTGCCGGGGGCGAGCGGCAGCGCCACCTGGCCCTCGGTGGACTCGGCGACCTGGTCGACGTCGGGCATCCGGCCGTCGGTGATGGCCATCCGGGCCGGTTCGTCGCCGACCAGGGCCCAGCGGCCCTCGTGGGTGATGCCGATCGGCAGCACCTCGTACTTGCCGCGGTCGATCGAGCGCAGCACGCTGGCGGCGGTGACCACGGACACGCCGTGCTCGGAGCTGCGGCCGCCGAAGACGATCGCGACGCGCGGCTTGGCCGCCTGGTTCGGGGTGGTCTGTTCGATGCTCATATCGGCGTTGAGACTACCGTCCGATTCCGGTCAGCGGCGCTCAGGCTTGGCCGAGCGGGACATCAGTCCCTTCAGCACTTCCTGGGTGGGCCGGCCCTTGTGCACCACGTCCACCACGGCCTCCACGATCGGCATGTCGACGCCGTTGCGCCGGGCCAGGTCGAGCACCGACTCGCAGGACTTCACGCCCTCCGCGGTCTGGCTGGTGGCGGCGATCGTCTCGGCCAGCGTCATGCCGCGGCCCAGGTTGGTGCCGAAGGTGTTGTTCCGGGACAGCGGCGAGGAGCAGGTGGCCACCAGGTCGCCCATCCCGGCCAGCCCGGCGAAGGTGTGCGGGTCGGCGCCCAGCGCCAGGCCCAGCCGGGTGGTCTCGGCCAGCCCGCGGGTGATCAGCGTCGCCTTGGTGTTGTCGCCCAGGCCCATGCCGTTGGCCATGCCGACCGCCAGGCCGATCACGTTCTTCACCGCGCCGCCCAGCTCGCAGCCCACCACGTCGGTGTTGGTGTACGGGCGGAAGTACGGGGTGTGGCACGCCTTCTGGAAGCGCTTGGCGACCTCCTCGTCGGTGCACGCCACCACCGTCGCGGCGGGCTGCCGGTTGGCGATCTCGCCGGCCAGGTTCGGCCCCGACACCACCACGACCCGCTCCGGGCCGACCCCGGCGACCTCGGCGATCACCTCGCTCATCCGCTTCACGGTGCCCAGCTCGACGCCCTTCATCAGGCTCACCAGCGCCGTCCGCGGCTCGATCAGCGGCGCCCAGAGCGCGAGGTTGTCGCGCAGCGTCTGGGACGGCACCGAGAGCACCGCGAAGTCCGCGCCGGCCAGCGCCTCGGCGGCGTCCGTGGTGGCCCGGATGCCCGCGGGCAGCTCCAGCTCGGGCAGGTAGTCCCGGTTGACGTGGTCCCGGTCGATGGCGTCGACCAGCTCCTGGCGGCGGCCCCAGAGCGTCACCTCGCAGCCCGCGTCGGCCAGGATCATCGCGAAGACGGTGCCCCAGGAGCCCGTCCCCATCACCGCGCAGCGGGTCACCGGCCGTCCTCCCCGGCGGCGCGCCCGCGCTTGGCCTCGGCGGCCGCGGCCCGGTCCCGGGCTGCCCTGCGCATGTCGTAGCGCTCCTTCGGGGCCTGCTCGCCGCGGATGTCCTCCAGCACGGCGGTGATCGCGGCCATGATGTCGTCGGTGGCGTCCTTGAGCACCTGGGCGGTGAGCTCCTGCCCCCGGTACTTGCTCAGGTCGACCGCGGGGCCCGCCGCGACGACCACCTTGTGCCGCGGGAACAGCCGGTACTTGCCCTTGCCCTTGCCGTACGGCGGGATGATCTCGTGCGCACCCCAGTGCGCCACCGGGATCACCGGCGCACCCGTCATCAGCGCGACCCGGGCCGCGCCGCTCTTGCCGGTCATCGGCCACAGGTCCGGGTCCCGGGTGAGGGTGCCCTCCGGGTAGAACTGCACGCACTGGCCGCCGTTGACCGCGTCGATCGCGGCCCGGAACGCCTCGGCCGCGTCGGTGGACTCCCGGAACACCGGGATCTGGCCGGTCTTGCGCAGCATGAAGCCGATGAACGGCACCGAGAACAGCGAGGACTTCGCGAGGATCCGCGGCGGGCGGCCCGAGTTGTACTGCCAGTGCGCGTAGAACACCGGGTCGATCACCGAGTTGTGGTTCACCGCGGCGATGAACCCGCTCTTCTCGGGCAGGTGCTCCCAGCCGCGCCAGTCCGCCTCTGCCAGGGCGTTGGTCACCGGCTTCACGAGCACCGCCGCGAAGCGGTACCAGATCCCGTAGTCGGCGTTTCCGAACCTGGCGTTAGAGCGGCGGGCCACCCCAGCTCCTCCTCATCCGTGCGGCGCCCCGTAACTGCGCCGCGGTCTCTCCTCGCCGGGACCGACCAGCGGCTCCGGGGCGCCGACCAGTCTCGCCCGGGAGCCGAGCCTGTGTCGAGCAGCCACCACCACCGCCGGTCGCCCCGCCCCCCGCCGGGCGCCCCGGGGCCCCGGGACACGCTGGCCAGGGCTCCCCGGCCGACGCCACAATGGCGCCGATGACAGAGGACACCGTACGCCCCGCCGCCGTCGGGTCGACCGCCCCGGTACGGCCGCGGGCCGAGCGGGCCGGAGCGCGGCCCGGCTGGTCGGTGGTCGTCCCGGTCAAGCCGCTGGCCGCGGCGAAGAGCCGGCTGGCCGCGCTCGGCGCGCTGCGGCCCCGGCTGGCGCTCGCCTTCGCGCTCGACACCGTCGCCGCCGCGCTGGCCTGCCCCGCGGTCGGACGCGTCCTGGTGGTCACCCGGGACGCGCACGCCGCCGGGGCGCTGCGCGCGCTGGGGGCCGAGGTGCTGGACGACGAGCCGGGCGGCCTGAACCCGGCGCTCGCGCACGGCGCGGCGGCCGCCCACCGCCGCTCCCCCCGCTCCCCCGTCGCCACCCTCTCCGCGGACCTGCCGGCCCTGCGGCCCGCCGAACTCGCCCGGGTGCTGGCCGCGGTGCCCGCCGGGCGCCGGGCCTTCCTCGCCGACGCCCCCGGCACCGGCACCGTGCTGCTGGCCGGGCCGCCGCGCGCACCGCTGCGCCCCGCGTTCGGACCGGGCTCCCGGGACGCCCACCTGGCCGGCGGAGCCACCGAGCTCTGCCTGGCCGACGCCCCCTCCGTCCGCCGGGACGTCGACACCCCGGCGGACCTGGCCGTCGCCCGCCTGCTGGGCCTCGGCCCGGCCACCGCCGCCCTGCTCCGAAGCCCTATGCTGGCTCCCATGCAGGCCACCGCGTTCAGCTTCGACCCCACGACCCGCTCCGGCTCGGTCCTGCTCGACGACGGCACCCCCGTCCCCTTCGACGCGCCGGCCTTCGACGCCGGCGGCCTGCGCCTGCTGCGCGCGGGCCAGCGCGTCCGGATCCGCACCGCCGGCGAGGGCGCCGGGCGCCGGGTGGTCTTCCTCACCCTGCAGACCTTCCCGGACCCGGAAGCCGACTGACCCGGGGGCCGGCTCCCCGGGGCCGCCGGGCGCGCCTCAGGCGCTCCGCCGGTACCGGGGCACCGGGCCGTACACCGCCCCCGAGCCGTCCAGCCGCAGTGCGGCGACCTCCGGGGAGTCGACCAACTTCAGTGGGGCCGAGACCAGTTGGGCCAGCCCGCCCTCTCCGGGAGCGACGCTGATCAGCCGGGTGCGCCCGAGCAGTGCGAAGCCGAGCTGCAACCGCCCGTCCCGCGCCAGGAACGCCTCGGTGCGCTCGACCGCACCCGGACCGAAGAAGTAGCGGTACGCCTCGAACTGCGTCCAGCCGAGCGGGAGGGCGTTCAACGTCCACCAGAGCGAGCCGAGGGCGGGGGCCAGCGAGGGGAACGAGGTCGGCTCGGTGATCTCCCCGATGGCCACGGTGTAGCCGGGGGGCGTGTTCTTCACGAAGGCTCCTGGGGTGGGTCGAATTCGGCCCAGACGGTGTGGGTGCGCGCGCGGTAGCGGTGCCCGTAGCGGTCGGCCCGCGCGAGGAGGTCGAGGACCGCCCGGTGGTCGTGGGTCTCCGGCTCCCCCGGCAGCTCCGCTTCCACTCGGTAACCGCCGCCGGGCAACTGGATGATCCTGGCTTCGGCTCCGGTGGCCGCCGCGAGCCCGGACGCGAGGTCGAACACGCTCGTGCTCCGCACGCCACACCTTCTCCCCGAAGTTGGCTGATCACTCATAGTGAATCTGAAGCATTAGATTGCACCTGATGCATTAGATTGTCAAGCTGAATCGCCCGCCCTGCCGCCCCCGCGGCAGGTCTCGCCCCCACCGGGAGAAGCCGATGCCCAAGCAGGAGCCGCCGTACCTCCGCATCGCGGACCACCTGCGCCGCCGGGTGCTGGGCGGGGAGTGGGAGCTCGGCGAGCGGCTGCCGTCCCGGGCCCGAATGGCCGAGAGCTACGGCGTGGGGACGAACGTGGTCCAGCGGGCCCAGGAAGTCCTCATCGCCGAGGGCCTGTTGGAGGGCAGGACCGGCTCGGGCACCTACCTGCGGCCGCCGGTCCCGCGGCTGCCGCTGGTGCGCACCCGGGCGGCGGAGGAGTTCCCCGCCGCGCCGGCGCCCGGCGGCGAGTGGGAGTCGGAGACCGCGGTGCTCGTCCCGGCCACCGAGCAGGTGGCGCAGCGGCTGCGGATCGAGCCCGGCGAGGCGGTGGTGCACACCAGGTACGAGTTCCTGCTGGAGCGGAGGATCGTCCAACTCGCCGACTCCTGGGAGCCGCTTGCGCTCACCGACGGCACCCCCGTGACCATGCCCGGCTACGGCCCGATGCACGGCCGGACGGTGGTGGCCCGAATGGCCGCGCTGGGGATCCGGGTGGTGCGCGCGCTGGAGCGGCCGCGCCCGGCACGGCCGACGGCGGAGCAGGCCACGCTGCTCGGAATCACCTCGAACGACCTGGTGACGGTGGTCGAGCGGACGTATCTGGACGACTCCGGGCGGCCGGTGGAGACCGCGGATCTCGTCATTCCGGATTACCGCTGGGAGATCCGCTACGAGTTGCCGCTGGAAGCCGCGGAGTAATTCCGCCGGCCCGGTCGGCGCCGCGCTTTCCCCCCACCCGGGCGCGGACTGACGCCGTTTCGCACCGACGCCCCCTCAGCGGGGCCGCCCGCGGCGGCGGTCGGGGCCGGCGGCGGGAGCGTCCGCCGGGAACGGCCGCCGGGGCCGGTCGCGAAGGCCGCCGCCGGGGCCGGTGGCGGGGGCGGCCGGAAAAGCGGACGCGCCGGACCGGACCCGGGGGACCTCCGGGC
>NZ_JBHUWH010000298.1:0-9973 GCF_042670125.1 Kitasatospora sp. NPDC057198
AGTTGAAGCATCCAAGGGGAGTCGGGCCGCAGCGGCCCGACTCCCCTTCCGCATGCCCGGAGCGTTACCCGGACGAGTGGCGGGCCCACGGCGGAAAGCACTCGTCCGAGTGCACGGACGCCCCTTCCGCGGACCGCGCGGGGCACCCCGTAGTAGGGGGCCGCCGATCGAACGCGGGGCGGGCCGGTCGGGTGGCCGGATCGCGCCGGTCGGGGCCGGCCGGGCGGGGCCGCGGGGTGTGGAAGGGCCCGCGGCGGGGCAGGAAACCGCCCGGCGGGCCCTCCGGCGGCCCCCGGTCCGCACCGAACGTTTGCGCAGCCAATCGAACGGTTCGGGTGCGCACCCCGGTTTTCCACAGGAACGGGTGGGTTGTCCCCGTCCACAGGGTGCACGGAGCCGAGTTATCCAGAGGTTCCTCCACAGGCCGATCGGGGCTACGCTCTTCGGCGCAGGTCAACCACCTGTGGACTTGTGCACAACGGTTATCCACAGGCTGTGGAGAACTGAGGCCCCGTCAGCCGGTCCACAGAGTTATCCACCGGCTGTCCACAGGAATGGGTGAGTTATCCCCAGGTTTTCCACAGCTGCGTCCACAGTTCGGCAACATCGACTCCCCCATCAGCCCTGGGTGTGAAAGGCGTCACGTGATGTTGATCCGCGCCGGTGGATAAACCTGGGGATTTCTGTGGACAGAGCTGTGGATAACCTGTGGATACCCAGCGTGCCCTGTGGATTACTCTCCGCCGTCCACAGGAGGGCCTGGTTGTCCACAGCCGCCGTCCACAGGTCCTGTGGACAAAATCCGGCCCCTGAGCTGCGAAAACGGGGTTATCCACGGTATCCACAGGCCCTACTACTACTGCTACACATAGAGAGCTCGGAGCTTGATCAACAGTGGGGGTGGCCCGAATCTGTGGACAACCGGGCCCCGACATCTGTTCGGCCCGCTTGTGCCCATCTGCCCCGGCTGTCAGCCGAGTACGTCAGACTGTCCTTCGGCAACCGGAAGAAGGACGGGGCGGAGTCGATCCGCCCGGCGCCTCCCGGAGGCCGAAGAGGGTCAGACGATCAACAGCACGGCGGGCGGTACCGGCCGGCCGTGCGGCGACAGCAGCCAGGAGGCGGTTACCGGTGAAGTTCCGGGTGGAGCGTGATGTCCTCGCGGAGGCGGTGGCCTGGGCTGCCCGCAGCCTCCCCGCGCGGCCGCCGGTGCCGGTGCTGGCCGGCCTGCTGCTGACCGCGCAGGAGGGCACCCTGGCGCTCTCCGGGTTCGACTACGAGGTGTCGGCCCGGGTCGAGCTGGAGGCGGACGTCGAGGAGGTCGGCACCGTCCTGGTCTCCGGCCGCCTGCTCAACGACATCTCGCGCAACCTGCCGAACCGGCCGGTGGAGATCTCCACCGACGGCGCCCGGGTCAGCGTGGTCTGCGGCACCTCCCGCTTCACCCTGCCGACCCTCCCGGTCGACGAGTACCCGGCGCTGCCGCAGATGCCCACCGCCACCGGCACCGTCCCGGGCGACGTGTTCGCCTCCGCGGTCAGCCAGGCCGCGGTCGCCGCCGGCCGCGACGACACCCTGCCGGTGCTCACCGGCGTCCGGGTCGAGATCAACGGCAGCGGCATCACGCTGGCCGCCACCGACCGGTACCGCTTCGCCGTCCGCGAGCTGCTCTGGAAGCCCGAGCAGGACGACATCAACGCGGTCGCGCTGGTCCCCGCCAAGACCCTGCAGGACATCGCCAAGTCGCTGGGCAGCGGCGACCAGGTCACCATCGCGCTGTCCACCGGCGGCGCGGGCGAGGGCCTGATCGGCTTCGAGGGCGCCGGCCGGCGGACGACCACCCGCCTGCTGGAGGGCGAGTTCCCCAAGTTCCGGTCGATCTTCCCGACCGAGTTCTCGGCGGTCGCCGCGGTGCAGACCCAGCCCTTCCTGGAGGCGCTCAAGCGCGTCTCGCTGGTGGCCGAGCGCAACACCCCGGTCCGGCTGAACTTCGAGCAGGGCGTGCTCACCCTGGAGGCCGGCTCCGGCGACGACGCGCAGGCCACCGAGCGGATCGACGCCGACCTCGAGGGCGACGACATCTCGATCGCCTTCAACCCCGGCTACCTGGAGGAGGGGCTCAAGGCGATCGACGCCGGCTACGCGCAGCTGAGCTTCACCACCCCGACCAAGCCGGCCCTGCTCACCGGCAAGCCCGCGGTCGACGCGGAGCCGGACGAGGCGTACCAGTACCTGATCATGCCGGTCCGCCTCTCCGGCTGACCGACCGTCACCACCAGGGGCGCGAGGGGCGGTCAGCCTCCGCGCCCCTGTGGCTGCCCGGCGCGCCCTCGGCGTCGGCGTAGGCTCAGTGGGTGCGGCAACGGCGCCGCCATCAGGCACGACACCACAGTGAAGGACTTGTCATGGAGCTCGGCCTCATCGGTCTCGGCAAGATGGGCGGCAACATGCGCGAGCGCATCCGCCGCGCCGGCCACACCGTCATCGGCTACGACCGCAACCCGGACCTCGCCGACGTCGACAGCATCGAGCAGCTGGTCGCCAAGCTGGAGGCCCCCCGCGTGGTGTGGGCGATGGTCCCGGCCGGCGGCCCGACCCAGGAGACCGTCGAGCACCTGGCCGAGCTGCTCTCCCCCGGCGACGTGGTGGTCGACGGCGGCAACTCGCGCTGGACGGACGACGTCAAGCACGCCGAGCTGCTCGCCGAGAAGGGCATCGGCTTCGTCGACTGCGGCGTCTCCGGCGGCGTCTGGGGCCTGGAGAACGGCTACGCGCTGATGTACGGCGGCGAGGCGGCCGACGTCGCCAAGGTGCAGCCGGTCTTCGACGCGCTCAAGCCCGAGGGCGACTTCGGCTCGGTGCACGCGGGCAAGGTCGGTGCCGGCCACTTCGCCAAGATGGTCCACAACGGCATCGAGTACGCGATGATGCAGGCGTTCGCCGAGGGCTGGGAGCTGCTGGAGGCCGCCCCCGAGGTCACCGACGTGCGCGAGGTGTTCCGCAGCTGGCAGGAGGGCACCGTCATCCGCTCCTGGCTGCTCGACCTCGCCGTCCGGGCGCTGGACGACGACGAGCACCTGGCCAAGCTCAAGGGCTGGGCCGCCGACTCCGGCGAGGGCCGCTGGACGGTCGAGGCCGCCATCGACCACGCGGTGCCGCTGCCCGCGATCACCGCCTCGCTGTTCGCCCGCTTCGCCTCCCGCCAGGAGGACTCCCCGCAGATGAAGATGATCGCCGCGCTGCGCAACCAGTTCGGCGGCCACGCGGTCGAGTCCAAGTAAGCGGCCCCGGACAGAAGGCGAGCGCAGTCCACCGCCATGCACGTCGCGCACCTGTCGCTCGCCGACTTCCGTTCCTACGCCCGGGTCGAGGTCCCGCTCGACCCGGGCGTCACCGCGTTCGTCGGGCCCAACGGCCAGGGCAAGACCAACCTGGTCGAGGCCATCGGCTACGTCGCCACCCTGGGCAGCCACCGGGTGGCCACCGACGCCCCGCTGATCCGGCTCGGCGCGGAGCGCGCGGTGATCCGGGCCGGCGTGGTCGCCCAGGGCGGCCGCACCACCCTGGTCGAGCTGGAGCTGACCGCGGGCAAGGCCAACCGGGCCCGGCTGAACCGCTCCGACAACGTCCGCCCGCGCGACGTGCTGGGCGTGCTGCGCACCGTGCTGTTCGCCCCCGAGGACCTTGCCCTGGTCAAGGGCGACCCGGCCGAGCGGCGGCGCTTCCTGGACGAGCTGCTGACCGCCCGGGCCCCCCGGCTGGCCGGGGTGCGCTCCGACTACGAGCGGGTGCTCAAGCAGCGCAACGCCCTGCTGCGGACCGCCGCTGCGGCCCGCCGGGCGGGCGGCGGCAAGTCCGCCGACCTGGCCACCCTGGAGGTCTGGGACGGCCACCTGGCCCGGGCCGGCGCCGAGCTGACCGCGTTCCGGATCCAGCTGGTGGCCGCCCTGCAGCCGCTGGTCGCCGAGGCGTACCGGCAGCTCGCCCCGGGCGCCGGGGAGACCGTCCTGGAGTACCGCTCCTCCTTCGAGGGCGAGCTGCCCACCAGCCGCGAGCAGGCCGAGCAGCAACTGCTGGCGGCGCTGCAGAACGCCCGCAAGCAGGAGGTCGAGCGCGGCCTGACCCTGGTCGGCCCGCACCGCGACGAGCTGCTGCTGCGGCTGGGCCCGCTGCCCGCCAAGGGCTACGCCAGCCACGGCGAGTCCTGGTCGTACGCGCTGGCGCTGCGGCTGGCCTCGTACGAGCTGCTGCGCGCCGAGGGCGGGGAGCCGGTGCTGGTGCTGGACGACGTGTTCGCCGAGCTGGACGCCCGGCGCCGGGACCGGCTGGCCGAGCTGGTGGCCGGCGGCGAGCAGGTGCTGGTCACCGCCGCGGTCGCCGAGGACGTGCCGAAGGCGCTGCACGGCGCCCGCTACGGCGTCTCGGGCGGCACGGTGGACCGGCTGACCCCGTGAGCCCCGTGCGCCCCGGGAACCGCGTACCCTGGGCGGCTCGTCCGAGCAGTCGTCCACAGCCTGGGGATGGAGCGTGATGGCGCAGGAGCCGGAGCTTTCGGGCGTGGACCTGGCCCGGGTCGCGCTGCGCGCCGCCAAGGAGCAGGCCAGGCAGCGCGGCGAGCAGGTCCGCGAGCGGCGGGAGGCCAAGCGGACCGGGCTGCGCAGCGGGGCCCGGGCGGACGGCCGGGACCCGGTGCCGCTGGGGGCCGCGCTGAACCGGCTGATCACCGAGCGGGGCTGGGAGGCGCCGGCCGCGGTCGGCGGCGTGATGGGCCGCTGGTCGCAGATCGTCGGTCCGGACATCGCCGCGCACTGCGAGCCGAAGTCCTACGCGGAGGACGAGGCGGTGCTCACCGTGCAGTGCGACTCCACCGCCTGGGCGACTCAACTCCGCCTGCTGGCACGCCAGTTGGTGGCCAGGCTGAACCACGAGCTGGGGCACGGCACGGTCCGGGTGATCAAGGTGCTGGGGCCGGACGCCCCGGTGCGCGGCTACGGGCGGCTGCGGGCGCCCGGGAGCAAGGGGCCGGGCGACACCTGGGGCTGACCCGGACGGGGCGGACCGGGATCTTCCGGAATCGCTGGCAGCCCTGCCAGGCGCTCTGAGCCCCCCTGGCGAGTATCGGGACACGTCCCGAGGGGATTCAGGGCGGCACATCTGCCTTCAGGGGCTGCCAAACGCCCCTCTCTGTCAGTCGTACCGGTAGACTGAAGCGCAAACAACGTTGCGTGGAGCAACAGAGTCGAAACGCCGTGGTCGCACACCTCCCGGGCAAGCGGGGAGGGGCGCGGCCCGCGCTGTGCCAGAGAGGGCGCTTCGTGGCCGATTCCGGCAACCCCAGCCAGACCCCAGACCCGACCGACCAGAAGGCGGCCTACGACGCCAGCGCGATCCAGGTGCTGGAGGGCCTCGACGCCGTCCGCAAGCGCCCGGGCATGTACATCGGCTCGACCGGTGAGCGCGGCCTGCACCACCTCGTCTACGAGATCGTCGACAACTCCGTCGACGAGGCGCTGGCGGGCCACGCCGACACCATCGGCGTCACGATCCTGGCCGACGGCGGCGTGCGGGTGGTGGACAACGGCCGAGGCATCCCGGTCGGCATCATGCCGGGCCAGGACAAGCCCGCCGTCGAGGTGGTGCTGACCGTCCTGCACGCGGGCGGCAAGTTCGGCGGCGGCGGCTACGCGGTCTCCGGCGGTCTGCACGGCGTCGGCATCTCGGTGGTGAACGCGCTCTCCACCCGCCTCGCGGTGGACATCCGCACCGACGGCGCCCGCTGGACGCAGGAGTACAAGTCCGGCGCCCCGACCGCCCCGCTGGCGCGGCACGAGGAGACCGAGGAGACCGGCACCACGGTCACCTTCTGGGCCGACCCGGACATCTTCGAGACCACCGTCTACTCGTTCGAGACGCTCTCCCGGCGCTTCCAGGAGATGGCCTTCCTCAACAAGGGCCTGACCATCGCGCTGACCGACGAGCGCCCCGAGCACCTGGACGAGGAGGGCGAGCCGCTCTCCGTCACCTACCGGTACGACGGCGGCATCGCGGACTTCGTGGCCCACCTCAACTCCCGCAAGGGCGAGCCGGTCCACCCCTCGGTGATCGACTTCGAGGCCGAGGACAAGGACAAGACGATCTCCGCCGAGATCGCCATGCAGTGGAACTCGTCCTACACCGAGGGCGTGTACTCGTTCGCCAACACCATCCACACCCACGGCGGCGGCACCCACGAGGAGGGCTTCCGGGCCGCGCTGACGGGTCTGATGAACCGCTACGCGCGCGACAAGAAGCTGCTCCGCGAGAAGGACGACAACCTCTCCGGCGAGGACATCCGCGAGGGCCTGACCGCGATCATCTCGGTCAAGCTCGGCGAGCCGCAGTTCGAGGGCCAGACCAAGGACAAGCTGGGCAACACCGAGGCCAAGACCTTCGTCCAGAAGGTGGTCAACGAGCACCTGGCCGACTGGCTGGACCGCAACCCGAACGAGGCCGCGGACATCGTCCGCAAGTCCATCCAGGCCGCCAGCGCCCGGGTCGCCGCCCGCAAGGCCCGCGACCTGACCCGGCGCAAGGGCCTGCTGGAGTCGGCCTCGCTGCCCGGCAAGCTCTCGGACTGCCAGTCCAAGGACCCGGCCGAGTGCGAGATCTTCATCGTCGAGGGCGACTCGGCCGGCGGCTCCGCCAAGCAGGGCCGCGACCCGCGCACCCAGGCGATCCTCCCGATCCGCGGCAAGATCCTGAACGTCGAGAAGGCCCGGATCGACAAGGTGCTGCAGAACACCGAGGTCCAGGCGCTGATCTCGGCCTTCGGCTGCGGCATCCAGGAGGACTACGACGCCGACAAGCTCCGGTACCACAAGATCGTGCTGATGGCCGACGCCGACGTCGACGGACAGCACATCCGGACGCTGCTGCTGACCCTGCTGTTCCGCTTCATGCGCCCGCTGGTCGAGGCCGGCTACGTCTACCTGGCGATGCCCCCGCTGTACAAGATCAAGTGGGGCCGGGACGAGTTCGAGTACGCCTACTCCGACCGCGAGCGCGACGCGCTGATCGCGGCCGGCGTCGAGGCCGGCCGCCGGCTCCCGAAGGACGACGCGATCCAGCGCTTCAAGGGCCTCGGCGAGATGAACGCCGAGGAGCTGCGCGTCACCACCATGGACACCGCGCACCGCCTGCTGCTCCAGGTCACCCTGGAGGACGCCGCCCGCGCCGACGACCTGTTCTCCGTCCTGATGGGCGAGGACGTCGAGGCCCGCCGGTCCTTCATCCAGCGCAACGCCAAGGACGTCCGCTTCCTGGACGTCTGACGTCCGCCCAGGATCGTTGAAAGGAAACTGACCACCAGTGGTCGACGACAACCGTCCGGACGGCGGCGAGCAGCCCGAGGACACCACCCCCATCCAGAGCGGCAACCGGGTCGAGCTCATCGAGCTCGAGACCGAGATGCAGCGCTCCTACCTCGACTACGCGATGAGCGTCATCGTCTCGCGCGCCCTGCCCGAGGTCCGCGACGGCCTCAAGCCGGTGCACCGGCGCGTGCTCTACGCGATGTACGACGGCGGCTACCGGCCCGAGAAGGGCTACTACAAGTGCGCCCGCGTGGTCGGCGACGTGATGGGCAACTACCACCCGCACGGCGACACCTCGATCTACGACACCCTGGTCCGCCTCGCCCAGACCTGGTCGATGCGGATGCCGCTGGTCGACGGCAACGGCAACTTCGGCTCCCCGGGCAACGACCCGGCCGCGGCGATGCGCTACACCGAGTGCAAGATGATGCCGCTGGCGATGGAGATGATGCGCGACATCGACGAGGAGACCGTCGACTTCGCCGCCAACTACGACGGCCGGCAGCAGGAGCCGACCGTCCTGCCCTCGCGGATCCCCAACCTGCTGATCAACGGCGCCACCGGCATCGCGGTCGGCATGGCCACCAACATCCCGCCGCACAACCTGCGCGAGGTCGCCTCCGGCGCGCTCTGGGCGCTGGAGCACCCCGAGGCGTCCAACGAGGAGCTGCTGGAAGCCCTGATCGAGCGGATCAAGGCCCCCGACTTCCCGACCGGTGCGCTGATCGTCGGCCGCCGCGGCATCGAGGACGCCTACCGCACCGGGCGCGGCTCGATCACCATGCGCGCGGTGGTCGAGGTCGAGGAGATCCAGGGCCGCCAGTGCCTGGTGATCACCGAACTGCCGTACCAGGTCAACCCGGACAACCTCGCCCTCAAGATCGCCGACCTGGTCAAGGACGGCCGGATCGCCGGCATCGCCGACGTCCGCGACGAGTCCTCCTCGCGCACCGGCCAGCGCCTGGTGATCGTGCTCAAGCGGGACGCGGTCGCCAAGGTCGTGCTCAACAACCTGTACAAGCACACCGACCTGCAGACCAACTTCGGCGCCAACATGCTCGCCCTGGTCGACGGCGTGCCGCGCACCCTCTCGCTGGACGCCTTCATCCGGCACTGGGTCGCCCACCAGATCGAGGTCATCGTCCGCCGGACCACCTTCCGGCTGCGCAAGGCCGAGGAGCGCGCGCACATCCTGCGCGCCCTGCTCAAGGCGCTCGACCAGATCGACGCCGTGATCGCCCTGATCCGCGCCTCGGAGAGCGCCGACGCCGCCCGCACCGGCCTGATGCAGCTGCTCGCCATCGACGAGCTGCAGGCCAACGCCATCCTCGAGATGCAGCTGCGCCGGCTGGCCGCCCTGGAGAGCGCCCGCATCCTCAGCGAGCACGACGAGCTCCAGGCCAAGATCAACGAGTACAACGCGATCCTCGCCTCGCCCTCCCGGCAGCGCGAGATCGTCTCCGAGGAGCTCACCGCGATCGTCGAGAAGTACGGCGACGAGCGGCGCTCCACCCTGATCCCCTCCGACGGCGACCTCTCCATCGAGGACCTCATCGCCGAGGAGGACATCGTGGTCACCATCACCCGCGGCGGCTACGTCAAGCGCACCCGCTCCGACCTCTACCGCTCGCAGAAGCGCGGCGGCAAGGGCGTGCGCGGCGCGCAGCTGAAGCAGGACGACATCGTCGACCACTTCTTCGTGACCACCACCCACAACTGGATCCTGTTCTTCACCAACAAGGGCCGGGTCTACCGCGCCAAGGGCTACGAGCTCCCCGACGCCGGCCGCGACGCCCGCGGCCAGCACGTCGCAAACCTGCTGGCCTTCCAGCCGGAGGAGCACATCACCCAGGTGATGGCCGTGCGCACCTACGAGGACAAGCCGTACCTGGTCCTCGCCACCCGCGGCGGCCTGGTCAAGAAGTCCCTGCTCAAGGACTACGACTCGCCCCGCTCCGGCGGCCTGATCGCGATCAACCTCCGGCAGGACGAGGAGGGCCGGGACGACGAGCTGATCGGCGCCGAGCTGGTCTCCGCCGACGACGACCTGCTGCTGATCTCCAGGAAGGCCCAGTCGATCCGCTTCAAGGCCACCGACGAGGCGCTGCGCCCGATGAGCCGGGCCACCTCCGGGGTGAAGGGCATGTCCTTCCGCGAGGACGACGAACTGCTCTCGATGAACGTGGTGCGGCCCGGCACCTACGTCTTCACCGCCACCGACGGCGGGTACGCCAAGCGGACCTCGGTTGACGAGTACCGTGTCCAGGGACGCGGTGGTTTCGGTATCAAGGCGGCGAAGATCGTCGAGGGCCGGGGCTCGCTGGTCGGCGCCCTGGTGGTCGAGGAGAGCGACGAGATCATGGCCATCACGCTGTCCGGCGGCGTGATCCGGACCAGGGTTTCCGAAGTACGTGAAACCGGACGTGACACCATGGGCGTCCAACTGATCAACCTCGGGAAGCGCGACGCGGTGGTGGGCATGGCCCGCAACGCGGAGGCCGACGAGGAGGAGGGCGCGGACGAAGCCGTCGAGGAGACGGAGTCCGCGGCCACCACCGAGCAGGACGCGGCCGGCACGCCCGACCAGGGCTGACGCACGGACGCGCCCCGCGGTGCCCGCC
>NZ_JBHUWH010000299.1:0-9952 GCF_042670125.1 Kitasatospora sp. NPDC057198
GCGGAGGGGCCCTTCTTGCGTTCGGGGCCCTCTTTGCGTTCGGGGCCGTCCTACGGGAGGCGCCGTGCCGGTGCTCCTTGCCGGGCGGGCAGGCGGGCGGGCGGTCAGGAGGGCCGGCCGCCGTACGGCACGGTGATGAGTTCCATGGCGTGGCCCGCCGGGTCCATGAAGTACACGCCGCGGCCGCCGTCGTTGCGGTTGATCGTGCCGGGCTGCTGCCGCCGGGGGTCGGCGTAGTGCTCCACGCCGCGCCGTTCGATCTGCGCGTACGCCGCGTCGAACTCCTCTTCGGAGATCAGGAAGGCGTAGTGCTGGGGGGTGATGCTGTCCGCGGGGACGGTGGCGAAGTCCAGCGTGACGCCGTTGGCCAGGCCGACCGCGATGAACGGGCCCCACTCGGCGGTGATCTCGAGGTTGAGCAGGTCCGCGAAGAACTCAGCGGACTCCCGGTTGTTCCGGGCGTGGACGATCGTGTGGTTCAACTCGACTGACAAGGAATGCCTCCGAAGGCATGTCCCGACACCTCCATGCCTCACCCAGTCGGTGACCGACACGCGATGTCGCCGTGGACCCTAGCCTTGATCCACTCGGTGGGTCAACAGCAGTCGGTCGACCAGTCCGTCGACGTAGTCCGGGGCGAGCGGGACCATGCCGAACAGGACGCGGACGTACATCGGGGCCAGGACGTGGTCGAGCACCTCGAGCGCGTCGAGCCCGTCGGGGGTGTCCTCGCCGCGTTCGCGGGCGCGGTCGAGCACGGCCTGCAGCTGCCGGGTGCGTTCGCCGCGGAGCTCCTGGCCCGCCCGCAGGCCCTGCTCGCCGGTGCCGGACAGGGCGACGGCCAGGTGCAGCACCGCCGGGCCGTCGGGCCCGGTGATCTCACGGGCCACCTGGGCCGCGTACGTGCGCAGGTCGCCGGCCAGGCTCCCGCTGTCGGGCATCGGTGAGCGCGCGTTGAGGCGGGTGAGCGCCACGTCGGTGAGCAGCTTCTCCAGGCTGCCCCACCGGCGGTAGATGCTGCTGTCCGCCACGCCCGCGCGGGCCGCGACCTCGCCGACGGTGAAGTTCCCGTAGCCGCGTTCGCCGATCAGCTCGGTGACGGCCTGGTGCACCTGGGCGCCGACGCGGGCGCTGCGTCCGCCGGGACGCCTGACTTGCTGTCGCTCGTTCACCCCACCAGCTTAACGCAGTCACGGCTTGCTTTTGTGGTCGGGACCCCCTACAGTCCTCTAACGCAGCCAACAACTGCTTTAGGTGGCCGGGGCGTCCTGGCACCAGCGCCGCATCCGGCCGGATGCAGGCAACGATCGATAGGAGAACCCTTTGACGGAGACCCACACGGGCCCGGACCGGCGACCGAACCGGGCCGTGCTGCTCACGGTGACCTGCCTGGGCCAGTTCATGGTCCTGCTCGACAACACGGTCGTCGGAGCGGCACTGCCCGACATGCAGCAGCGGCTGCACACCCAGCTGACCGGTCTGCAGTGGATCGTCGACGCGTACGTCCTGCTGGTCGCCATGCTGCTGCTGTCCGGAGGGATCTTCGCCGACCGGTTCGGCCGCAAGCGGGTGTACCTGACCGGCGTGGCGGTGTTCACCGCCGCCTCCGTGCTGTGCAGCCTCGCGCCCTCGCTCGGCTGGCTGATCGCCGGCCGGGTGCTGCAGGGGATCGGGGCCGCGGCGCTGAGCCCCGCCTCGCTGGCCCTGCTCGCCGCCGCCCATCCCGTGCCGCAGGAGCGGATCAGGGCGATCGGGCTGTGGGCCGGACTCAGCGGGATCGGCCTGGCCGCCGGACCGGTGGCCGGCGGCGTGCTGACGGACGCCTTCGGCTGGCCCGCGATCTTCCTGGTCAACCTGCCCGTCGGCGCGGTCCTGCTGCTGGTCGGCCTGCGCCACCTCGACGAGTCCCGCAACCCGGACGCCCCCGCGGTCGACGTCCCGGGAACGGTGCTCTCCGTGCTGGGCGTGGGGGCGCTGACCTACGGGCTGATCGAGGGCGGCGCCCGCGGCTGGCTGTCGCCGGTGGTCCTGGGGAGCTTCGCCGCCGCGGCGGTCCTGCTCGCCGCCTTCGTCGCCGTGGAGGCGCGCGTTTCCGCCCCGATGCTGCCGCTGCGGCTGTTCCGGCAACGGCTGTTCACCGTGTCCAACACCGCCATGGGCGTGGTGGGGTTCGCGCTCATGGGCTCCTCGTTCTTCTTCTCCCAGTTCTTCGTGTCCGTCCAGGGCAGCTCGGTCCTGCGCGCCGGCCTGCAGACCCTCCCCGCCACCCTCGCCATGGTGCTCGTCAGCCCGTACGCGGGCCGGCTCGCCGCCCGGTACGGCTTCCGCGTCGTGGTCACCACCGGTCTGGCCCTGGCGGGCCCGGGGCTGCTGGCGCTCGGCACGGTGCACGCCGACACGGGCTACGGGAACGTGTGGTGGCGGCTGGGAGTCGTCGGCATCGGCTTCGGCCTGACGCTGTCCCCGCTGACCGGAGCCGCCGTCCAAGCCGTCGGCCCGCAGGAGGGCGGTCTCGCGTCGGGCATCAGCAGCACCGCCCGGCAGATCGGCGCGGTGTTCGGCGTGGCACTGCTGGGAGCGATCGTCCGCACCCGGCAGTCCGGCGGCGCCCCCTTCGAGACCGGCCTCGACGACGCCTTCCTCGCCGCCGGCGCCGTCACCTCCGCCACCGCCGTGCTCACCGGTCTGTGGCTGGCGAAGACCGGGCCCGCGGCGCCCCGGGCCGCGGAAGGCCCCGCGGCCCCGCAGCGCTCCACCGCCCCCGCCTCCGGCCCGGTGACCGCCTCCGGCCCGGTTACCGGCCCCGGTCCGGTCACCGCCTCGGGCAAGGCGCCCGCCGGCAGCCCGAGCTAGCCCGGAACCCCTCCCCGCCCGCCCCGGCCGCGCCCGGCCATCCCGTCCCGAAGGAGAAGCACCTTGTCACCCGATCCGACCACCCTCCACCCGCTGCCCGCCCACGAGCGCGTGGTGTTCCTCAAGCCGCTCGTCACCTCGCCGACCGTCGACGTGGGCGAGTACACGTACTACGACGACCCGGACGGCGCCACGGAGTTCGAGCGCCGCAACGTCCTCTACGCCTACGGCCCCGAGAAGCTGGTCATCGGCAAGTACTGCGCGATCGCCGCCGGCACCCGGTTCCTCATGGCCGGCGCCGAGCACCCGACGGCGGGGGTGTCCACCTACCCGTTCACCATGTTCGGCGGCCGGTGGGCCGAGGAGACCCTGGACATCGTCACCGCCATGCCCAGCCGCGGTGACACGGTCGTCGGCAACGACGTCTGGTTCGGCTACCAGGCCACCGTCATGCCCGGCGTGCGCATCGGGGACGGCGCGATCATCGCGGCCGGAGCCGTCGTCACCGCCGACGTCCCGCCCTACACGGTCGTCGGCGGCAACCCGGCCAGGACGATCCGCCGGCGCTTCGACGACGCCGACGTCGAACGGCTGCGGCGCGCCGCCTGGTGGGACTGGCCGGCGGACCTCGTCACCGAGCACGCCCGCACCATCATGGCCGGAACCCCGGCCGACATCGCCCGCATCGCCGCCGAACACACCCTGGAGAAGCCCCTGTGACCCGTGTGACCCGTACGACCGTCGAAGAGCACCCCGTGGCCGACCGCGCGGCCGGACCCTACGCCCTCACCACCGGACCGGACGGCGCCCTGTGGTTCACGCTCGTCCACAGCGGCCGGATCGGCCGGGCCGTCCCCGGCGAGGACCCGACGAGCCACCGGCTCGACCCGGACTGCGGGCCGACCGTCATCACCCCCGGCCCGGACGGCGCCCTGTGGTTCACCGAGTACCGGGCGCACCGGATCGGCCGGATCACCACCGACGGCGACGTCACCGAGTTCGACCTGCCCACCCCGGGCTGCGGGCCCTTCGGCATCGCGGCCGGACCCGACGGCGCGCTGTGGTTCACCGAGACCGCCGCCGACCGCATCGGCCGGATCACCACCGACGGGGACGTCACCGAGTTCCCGCTGCCCGTCACCGGCGCGTTCCCGTCCGCGATCACCGCCGGCGGCGACGGCGGGATGTGGTTCACCCTCAACCAGGCCAACGCCGTCGGCCGGATCGACATGGACGGCGCCGTCACCCTCCACCCCCTGCCGACCGAGGCGGCGGCACCGGTGGGCATCGCCGCAGGCCACGACGGTGCGCTGTGGTTCGTCGAGATCGCCGCCGGCCAGATCGGCCGGATCACCCCCGACGGGAGGATCACCGAGTTCCCGCTCCCCGACCGCACCGCGCGCCCGCACGCCGTCACCGTCGACGGACAGGGCACCGCGTGGTTCACCGAATGGGGCGCCAACCGCGTCGGCGCCATCACCCCCGGCGGCGCCATCACGACGTACGACCTGCCCACCCCCGGCTCCGAGCCCCACGGCATCACCGTCGGCCCCGACGGCGCCCTCTGGACCGCACTCGAGATCGGCGCACTCGCCCGCATCGCCCCGGCCGGCGAACCCACCTGAACCCGCCCTCCCCTTCCCCACCGTCAACAGCGGTCGCCCGTACGGCGACCGGAGAGGAACTCCCGTGAAATTCGCACTCGTGATCTTCGAGACCGACGAGTCCCGCCGTCGGATCCAGGCCGACCGGGCCGCGTACCGCAAGGAGTACGAAGGCTGGATCGGCAGCCTCGCCGCAGCCGGGAAGCTGGTCGGCGGTGACGCCCTGGAGACCGAGCGCACCGCCCCCGCGACGGTGCGCACCGCGGCCGACGGAACGACGACGGTCACCGACGGGCCCGCGCACACCGGCGAGGAGACCCTCGGCGGCTGGTTCGTCGTCGAGGCCGCCGACCGCGCCGAAGCCCTCGAACTGGCCAGGAGCCTGCCCACCCCGGAGACCGTCGAGGTCCGCCCGATCCTCGAATCCGCCTGAACGACACGGCACCGCGGCGGCGGGAGCGCCACGCTCCACGGCACCGGCGACAGGAGGGGCCCGCCTCCCACCCGGAGGCCGGGCCGGAGACGCTCGTCCGGTACCCCGCCCCGGGGCCCCGGTCAGCCGAGTTCGAGGGAGCGCAGGACGAGCCCGGTGGCCGGCTTGGGGCCGAAGGAGGTGGACTTGCGGGGCATGGTGACGCCCTGCTCGGCGAGGCGGCGCACCACGCGCTCCTCGACGGGGTGCAGCAGGACGGCGGTACCGCCGGTGCGGGCGGCCTCGCGGACGGCGGCCTCGGCGGAGTGCAGGTAGCCGATGTGCTCGGGACTGTCGGGGACGTGCCAGGTGCGGTCCAGCAGGACGGCGTGCAGGACGGTGGCGTCCAGGCGGCGCCACTCCTCGGGGCGGTCGGTGCGGACGGCGTCGGCGAGGGTGGCCCCGTCGGGGCCGGTGAGCAGGTGGAAGCGGCCGTCCCCGGCGGTCAGGACGAAGGAGTTGCCGGGGGAGCGGTGGGCCTCGGCGAGGGCGTGCAGCGCGTCGGGGAGGGTGCCGGGCAGGGCGGTGGTCCGCCAGGCGGCCGGGTCGAGGGCGGCGAGCGCGTCCTCGAGCGGGAGGCGCTGCAGGACGCGGTGGATGGCGCGGACCCGCAGCGGGTAGCGGTCGGTGTCGACGAGCAGGACCAGGCCGCGGTCCCACGGGCTGCGCGGCAGGTGGCGGTGTTCGCGCTGCAGCCGCAGGTACATCTCCCAGCGGTGGTGGCCGTCGGCGATCAGGGCGCGGCAGGTGGCCAGGTCGCGGGTGACGGCGGCCAGGTCGGCGGGGTCGGTGACGGCCCACAGGCGGTGGCGGGTGCCGTCGCTGGTGGTGGTGGCGATCAGCGGGTCGGTGCCGGCGGTGCGCTCGACGACCTCGGCGGCGCGGCCGTGGCCGCGGTAGGTGAGCAGCAGCGGTTCGAGGTTGGCGCGGGTGGTGCGCATCAGGCCGACCCGGTCGGCGACGGGCTTGGGCATGACGTCCTCGTGCGGGAGGACGACGCCCGCCTCGGGGCCGCTGACGGCGAGCGCGCCGATCAGGCCGCGCTGGAGGGTGCCGGAGGGGGTGCGCTGCTCGTAGACGTACAGGGCGGGGCACGGGTCGGCGGTCAGCACGCCCTGCCGGCGCCAGTCGCGGAGCAGGCGGGCGGCGTGCCGGTAGCGGGTGTCGCGGTCGGGGCGGTCGCCGGCGTCCTCGGGTTCGGGGCGGGGGAGGATCAGCCGGACGATGTTGTGCGGGTCGGCGGTCTCCAGGTCCAGGCGCCGCCCGGGGTCGACCACGTCGTACGGCGGGGAGGTGACCGCGGCCAGGTCGCCGACCCGGTGCGGGTCGTAGCGCAGGCCGCGGAACGGGGACAGGGACAGCCCTGCGGTGGCGACGTGCCCGGGGTCTCCGGGGCCGCCCGAGGGCTCGTTGCCGGTTTCGGCACGAGGGGCGCTCATTCTGGGCATGTTAGCCGGGTAGTCCTTGTTGGGAGATCGCGGAGAAGGCGGGCGCCCGGGCCGCGGGCGGGGCGGGCGGGACGAGCGGGAAGCGGGGTAGGCGCGGATGGGTCAGCTGGAGCACGGGGACGGCGGCAGCGGCGGCGGGGTGCCGGGCGGCGGCGTGTACGACTGGTACCGGCGCGGGGTGCGGCTGCTGGAGGAGCGGCACCCGGCGGCGGCGGTGCAGCTGCTGGCGCGGGCGGCGGAGGCCGAGCCCGGGTCGGGGGCGATCCGGGAGGCGCTGGCGCGGGCGCAGTTCGACGCGGGCCAGTACGGGCAGGCGCTGGAGAGCTTCCGGGCGGTGGCGGAGGCCGACCCGTCCGACGACTACGCGCAGTTCGGGTGGGGGGTGTCGGCGGCCCGGCTGGGCGACTTCGAGACCTCGGCGGAGCACCTGGCGCTGGCGGTGGCGATGCAGCCCGGCAACCGGCACTACCAGGCGGCGCTGCGGCAGACCAGGGCGACGCTGGCGGCCCGCGCGGGGGCGTACGGCCCGCTGCTGCCGGGGGCGCCCGGGTACCTGGCCCCGCCGGAGGATCCGGCCGCGCCATAGGGTGGCGGGTGTCCGGTTCGGTTCGAGGTGACGAGGGTGGAGCAGCGATGACGGAGAACGCCGCGGCGGTGCGGAGCGTGCCGGGGGCCAGCGCCCGGGTGCTGACGGAGGCGTACGACACGGCGCTGCTGGACCTGGACGGGGTGGTGTACGCCGGGCCGCACGCGATCGTCCACGCGGTGGAGTCGCTGGACCGGGCCCGGTCGGCCGGGATGCGGCTGGCGTACGTCACCAACAACGCGTCGCGGCCGCCGCGGGTGGTGGCGGAGCACCTGACCGAGCTGGGCGTGCCGGCCGACCCGGCGGACGTGATCAACTCGGCGCAGGCGGCGGCGCGGCTGGTGTCGGAGAAGGTGCCGGCCGGGTCGCGGGTGCTGGTGGTCGGCGGTGCGGGCCTGCTGGAGGCGCTGGAGGAGCGCGGGCTGGTGCCGGTGCGCTCGCTGGAGGACGACCCGGCGGCGGTGGTGCAGGGCTACGACCCGTCGGTGGGCTGGGCGGACCTGGCGGAGGCGTCGTACGCGGTGGGCCGGGGGCTGCCGTGGGTGGCCTCGAACACCGACCTGTCGATCCCGACCGCGCGCGGCATCGCCCCGGGCAACGGGACGCTGGTGGCGGCGGTGCGGGCGGCGACCGGCGTGGAGCCGGAGGTGGCGGGCAAGCCGCTGCCGCCGATGCACCGGGAGACGGTGCTGCGGACGGGCGCGAAGCGTCCGCTGGTGGTCGGAGACCGGCTGGACACCGACATCGAGGGCGCGTTCAACGGCGGGGTGGACTCGCTGCTGGTGTTCACCGGCATCGCCACCCCCGAGCAGGTGCTCGCCGCCCCGGTGCGGCACCGGCCGACGTACCTCGCCGAGGACCTGCGCGGCCTGCTGGAGGCGCAGCCCGAGGTGGCGGCGCTGGGCGGCGGCCGGTTCGGCTGCGGCGGCTGGACGGCGGGCGCGGACGGCGGCGTGCTGGTGCTGGACGGCGCGGGCACCCGGATCGACGCGCTGCGGGCGCTGTGCGCGGCGGCCTGGACGTGGGCGGACGCGAACGGCGCGGCGCCGGAGCCGGCGAAGGCGCTGGCGGCGCTGCCCGCGGCGGGCTGACAGGCTCAGCGGGCTGACGGGCCCAGCGGGTTGACGGCCCGTCGGGCGGTCGGCGGGCGGTCGGCGGGCGCCGGTCCCACCCGCCGAGGGGGGCTGTCGGACGCTCGGTGTACGGTGCGTCGGACGGAATCCGGGGGGATCGGGGGAGCGGTGCGGGGTTTTCGGGGGAGAACCGCGGCGGTGGCCGCCGGGTGCGGTGCGCTGCTGGCGAGCACGGCCGGGTGCGTCCCGGACGGCCGTCCGGCGGCCGCGGCGAGCAGCGGGCTGTCCGCCGCGGGGGTCGGGGCGCCCCGGGCGGGCGCCTCCGCGGTGGTCGAGGACCAGGCGGAGGTCGACGCCAGGGTGGTGCGGATGCGGGCGGAGATCGAGGCCGAGGACGACACCGTGACGGGCTCGGTCCGGCTGGTCCACCGGGAGGGGGCGGTGGGTTTCCTCACCTGGACCAAGTCGGGCGGGCGGCAGTGCCTGGGCCACACGGCGGGCGACCACTCCGGGGCGGGCAGCTCCTGCGGCACCGAGGCGCCGGGGCCGCTGGCGGAACGGCCGGAGGTGCGGGCGTTCCCGTACGCCCCGGTGGACGGCCGGTGGTTCGTCCAGGTCGACACGGACCGGGAGCAACTGGTCGGGGTGCGCTGCGGCGGCGAGGAGCTGAAGCTGGTGCCGATCGGCGAGGAGCACTTCCCGGAGGGCGGCCGCCGGCACTACCTGGTGTTCTCCGACTGGGAGGTCACCGGGCGCCCGCTGGCGACCCTGCTGGTCGACGGCGGCCAGCAGGTCGAGGAGCCGCTGGAGGTCCCGCAGGAACCGGTGGGCGGCGGGCTGCCGTCCCGGTCCTGCGGGTGAACGCACGGGCACGGGGACGGCGGAGGGAAGGCTCGTACGGGGGCCGTGGGGCGGGCCCGTCGGGCGGGTCCGTCGGGCGGTCCGGTCCGGTCGCCCCGCTGCCGACGCGCGCCCGCCGAGCGGCGGTGGGCCGGTTCAGAGCAGGGTGCGCAGGCGCAGCAGGTCGCGGAAGCCCGCCTCGAGCTTGAGGCGGCCGGTGGCCCAGGCGGTGGGGAAGGACAGCCTGCCGTCGACCAGGGCGACCAGGTCGTCGCCGGTGGTGGTGAGCCTGATGTCGGCCTTGGCGGCGGGCGGGCCGGGGGCGTCGGTGATGCCGGTCAGCCGCCCGTCGGCGAGGCGGCCGGTGAAGGTCAGGTCGAGGTCGGTGAGGTGGCAGCTCAGCGAGCGGTCGAGGGCCGCGGCCTTGCGGATGTCGCCGCCGGCCGCCGCCAGGTTGCGGCTGAGCTGCTCCAGCGCGGTGCGGCACTCCTCGATGGTGGCCATGTGCGGCTCGCTCCCTCGGTGGTCGTTCGGCGCTCCACGCTAGCGCAGCACCGCACGGCGGCGGCCGGGAGCGGGTAGCGTCGGTGCGGGCAGGACCGGTGTGGGCAGTCGGTGCGCAGAGGAGGCGGACGGATGCTGCAGGACGCGGTGCGGGGTGTGCGGGGCGTGCTGGTGGTGGCGGGCGAGCTGGTCGAGGAGGCGGGCCGCCGGGTACTGGACACGGCCGGCGGGCTGCTTCAGCAGGGCGGTGAACTGCCGCCCGGTGTCGAGCAGTTGAGGGTGCTCGCCGGGGAGGTGGTGACGGCCGGCCGGGCCGGGGTCGACCTGGTCGCCGGGGTGGCCCGGGGCGAGGTGGAGCGGGTCTTCGAGAAGGTCGGCGACCAGGTGGTGAAGGTCGGCGTGGTGCTGAGCTTCCTGGAGTCCAAGCTGCGGGAGGTGGAGGAGGAACCGGCGGCGGACCCCCGGGTGGAGGAGCCGCCGACGGCGGAACCCCGGGAGGAGCAGCCGGTGGTCCGTCCGGCGGCGCGCGCCCAGGGCCTGTTCGACGCGGGCTGGGACGCGGAGCCGGAGAC